>CAMVIC010000001.1 GCA_947167435.1 uncultured Clostridia bacterium
ATACGCGATTTGACTCTGTGACTGGAGTTCAGACGTGTGCTCTTCCGATCTGTTTCTTAATTGGTTAGGGATTTGAATCATGTCCGCACATGCCGGGGGCATGTGCATGAACCGGTGCGCACACCGGTGAATTCCTTTATTTCTTTTCGCGTCCCCTGCACGCGAAAAGAAATGCAAGCAAATCCCTAACCCTCCGCCGCGTCAGAAGAACTCAGCTCCATCCCGCTTTTGCGTCGCCATGAAGCCGGTTTCTTCCGGGATTTGCGAAAGAGCCACGAAAACTGCAGGTCCGCTGCGCCCTTCTTTCTTCTCCCAATCAAACCCGCTTCGCTGGGCTCCGATTGGGGTGGCGTAGCATTGTAGAGAGCTTTTTCAAATAAGTTCGCAGCTTTTTTTCCATGATAATCGCTGATGCATCTGATATGATAAGAGCGCAGGGATAAAAACAGCATTATTCCTGAGAGAGGAGGAAACCTCCATGCGGGAAACCATCCTGAGAAAGCTGGATGAAATCGAGAAAAGAGAAAACGTAAGAATCCTGCTGGCGGTCGAATCCGGCAGCCGGGCATGGGGCTTTGCCTCCCCGGACAGCGATTATGACGTACGCTTTATCTACGTGCGTCCCAAAGTGGATTATCTTCGTCTGGAAAAGGCCCGGGACGTGGTTGAGCTGCCCCTTGAGGGCGAGCTGGATATCAGCGGCTGGGATCTGGATAAAACGCTGCGTCTGCTCCGCGCGTCAAACCCGACGCTGTTTGAGTGGTTCTCCTCCCCCATCGTATACCGGGAGACCGCGTTTGCAGGCGAATTTCGCGGCATCATGCAGCAGTACTTTTCCTCCAGGCGTGGGCTGAGCCACTACCTCAGCATGGCAGGCGGCAACTACCGTGAGTATCTGAGAGGCGACACGGTGAAGGCCAAAAAGTACTTTTATGTGCTGCGTCCCATCCTAGCCTGCAGGTGGATTCTGGACAGGGGGACACCGCCGCCCATGCTGTTTTCGGAGCTGATGGAAGCGGAGCTTGATCCCGCCCTTCTGCCGGACGTGAACAGGCTTCTCGATTTGAAGATGAACGCACCGGAGATCAAAACGATCCCAAAAATTGAAAGCATCAACCGTTACCTTGAAAGCAGCATCGAGGAAGTACGATTCCGTATCGTTCAGCTGCCGGAAGACACAAATCATGGCTGGGAGGAACTGGATCAGCTCTTCCTCTCGCAGCTTGAGTGAGGGAATCCATTTTATACTACGGGTTTCTTTACTTCGGCCGGAACAAATGCTATTATAATACCAGAAAACAGGGCCATGCCCGGAAAGGAAAACGAAATGATTCTCAGACAATTCTCTCTTCTGTTCAAATCCGAATATCAGGATCTTTCGCTGTGCCGCTTTGATTATGAGCAGCACGCTCCTTTGACATGCCCATATGAGACGGAAAACCCAACTGTGATACGGCAGCCGTAACAGGCTTACCGGGGACTTTCACGGGCCGCTTGTCTTGTATGAGGCAGGCGGCTTTTTGCATTGAAACTCATAAAACTCATATTTGTGTCTAAGGCCGGTATGGCCGGAACAGGAGAGTAAATGAAATGAATCGAATACCGGTCATCGACATGACCGCAACGGGCATCAACATCGCCCGTCTTCGCGTAAGCGCCGGTTTGACGGTGAAGGATCTCCAGGACGTCTTCGGGTTCAGCACCCCCCAGGCCATCTACAAGTGGCAGCGCGGAACGGCTTTGCCGACTGTGGACAACTTGGTCATCCTCGCCGCAGTGTTCGGCGTGAGGATCGATGACATTCTTATTTTTCAGGGATGCGGAGTGATCCAGATTTCCGCATAATATATAAATAATAAAGTTCCGAAGAAAGCGGAGCTTTCACAGGAAAACCAGCCCAAAGGATCGGGCTGGCGTGGTCCCTTCGACTAACTGGTCAGGTCACCGCCCTTTCAAGGCGGTAATGCCGGGTTCAAATCCCGCAGGGACCACCATATACCGAATTGGTGTAACGGCAGCACGCCTGACTCTGACTTAAGGAGGTCGTGGTTCAAATCCATGATCCGGTGCCATATATGGGTCTCATACAACGGCAGTATGCCGGTCTCCAAAACCGGTCATTGTGGTTCGAATCCACAGGCCCGTGCCATACAGCCCCGTAGTGCAGATGGTTAACACGCCTGACTGTCTATCAGGAGATCGCGGGTTCGAGTCCCGTCGGGGTTGCCATACGGCCCCTTAGTCTAATCGGCCAGGACGCAGGACTCTCAATCCTGAAATACCGGGCAAGAGAGGGCGGCCTGGGCCGTTCAAGTCCTGGAGAGCGTGCCACATGCACAGATGTTGGAACTGGTAGACAGGCCGGTCTCAGACACCGGTGCCCACAAGGCTTGCGGGTTCGAATCCCGCTCTGTGCACCACGTCAGAAGAACTCAGCTCCGTTCCGTTTCCGCTGCGTCCTTCTTCCTTTCCAAATCGAACCCACTTCGTTGGGCTTCGATTTGGGTCCCGGCCCGGAGCCTGATCCGGCCGGTAAATCCACCATACGTTCTTAGCTCAGTTGGTAGAGCAGCGGTCTTTTAAACCGCAGGTCGCGGGTTCGAGCCCCGCAGGGCGTACCATATGCGTTCTTAGCTCAGTTGGTAGAGCGACGGACTGTTAATCCGTATGTCGCAGGTTCAAGTCCTGCAGGACGCGCCACATGCGCTTTTAGCTCAGCTGGTAGAGCAGCGGACTCTTAATCCGAAGGTCGTGGGTTCGATCCCCTCAAGGCGCACCATATGCACGAATGGCGGAACTGGAATACGCGCCAGACTAAGGATCTGGTGCCCGCATAGGGTTTGTGAGTTCGACTCTCACTTCGTGCACCATATACGGGAGAATGCCTGAGTCTGGTCAATAGGAGCGGTCCGTAAAACCGTCGGTTTCGGCCTGCGTTGGTTCAAATCCAACTTCTCCCACCACAACAAATCGGCAGCCGGCCCTTTGGAAAAAGAGTCGGCTGCCGGTTTGTTGTTCAATTCTCTGTGCTCTAACCGGGGCGGCCCTTGCTTTCTTCCCTGTCTGCCTGTTTTGGCGTCAGCCGCCGGCATAACGCACAGCGTTAAGGACGCAGATCAGAATCATAACCGCCATAAGGCCCATGAA
Source organism: uncultured Clostridia bacterium (assembly GCA_947167435.1). The sequence continues at coordinate 3,148 of CAMVIC010000001.1, forward strand.
CAGCTTGCCCACCGCAGCATTGTCGAGCCGTCTGTTAAGCTTTCGCCCGACCATCCCGCCGCCGATGCCGCCGGCTGTCATAAGAATCAGAGCGGGCCAAGCAAATTCAGGCACGGCGTGGGTAATAAGTGCGGTCAGAAGGCTTGCTGTCTGGCTGAAGAGGATAATATAGAGACTGTTCTGAGCGGCGGTCTTGGTCTCCATACTGAAGAAATAGAACAGGACCACAAGGTTGAAGGGCCCGCCGCCAATCCCGAGGAAGCTGGAAAGGATTCCAAGTGCAAGCCCGATACCGAGGCACGCCGGGAGAGTTGCGACGTGCAGGGTCCGGATTCTGTCCTTGCGGACTGTATAACACAGCGTCCCCGCAATCAACAGGGCAAGGCAGATTGCCTGCACTGAGCCCACAGTGTCCGGATTGGCAAACAGCGCCTTGACGGCAGAGAACATCTGCTTGCCGATAACGCCGCCCACTGCAGCGCCGACTGCCAGGGGCGTGCTGGTCTTCATATCCACACAGCTCTCCCCGGAGCTGAGATTTTTCGCCACCGAGTAGCCGCTCATGCTGAGCACCGTACAGCCTGAAAGGAAGCTGATGGCAGAGATACTGGCCAAACCGCACAGATCCAGCACCGGCTTCATAATCACACCGCCGCCGATTCCGCAGATCGCGCCGATGATGCTGGCAAGAAAGCTGACAACAAAAAACAGAATCATCGGTTCCGTCCTCTCTCCCTGCTGCGAATGCGGTGTTCCGCACGGGCGATGTTCATCATCCGCTCCCCTGCGTGTTCAAAGAGCATGCGAAAGGCGCCGCAGTAATAATTATGTACGCCCTCCGGCGTCCGGACCCAGTCTTTCTTGCATCCGCCGCTGCACAGCACCTGCCAGGGGCATGCGCTGCATTCCGCCGGCTTCTCTGCGCCCCGGGCCAGAAAACGGCGGAGCGTCTCGCTCCCGGCAAGCTCCGTCAGCGGCTGTTCACAGAGGTTTCCCAGGCGCCACTCATCCAGTGCGAAGAAATCACAGGGGTAGACGGAGCCGTCTGCCTCTACGACAAAATAGGCGCCGCAGTTTCCGCAGGTTGCACAGGTGCTGGCATTGTCGCGCAGCAGCAGATGAATATAGTCGTCAAAAAGCCGGATGCTGTGGTATTCACCATGCTCCCAGTCCCGGTACCACAGGTCGAAAAGTCGGCACAGAAACCGCCCGTAGGCCTCCGGCTTCAGAGACCAGGGAAAGGTGCCCCGGGCAGAATCGCCGGGATCCAGGCAGGCAATGAACTGGATAAAGGAAAAGCCGAGCTTTTTAAGTTCCTGATACACTTTTTGCGGACTGCGCGCACACTGGGCGGTAACGACGCAGAGCGCGTTGACCGGCACGGACGCTTTTTGCAGCAGCAGCGCGCTTCGGGATACCCGGTTCCAGCTGCCGCTGCCCTCCGTGTCGACGCGGTGGGCATTATGGAGCTCCGGGAATCCGTCCAGCGACAGGCCGACCAGAAAGCCTTCCTGCCGCAGGAAACTGGCCCAGTCCTCGTCCAGCAGCACGCCGTTGGTCTGGATGGAGAAGGCGATCTTGACCTTTTCCGGGCAGAGAGCACGGGCTTTTTCCGTGAACTGCCTGAAAAAATCCAGCCCGGCAAGCGTCGGCTCTCCTCCCTGAAAGGCAAAGTTCACAAATCCCGGTGCTTCCACCGTGCGGTAGGCCTCCCGGATAAGCCGCTCCGCTGTCTCTTCCCGCATAATCCCCGGGCTGACCTGCTGCCTGCGCAGCGATTCTTCCCGGTAAAAGCAATACCGGCAGCGCAGATTGCACAGGCTGGAAGCGGGCTTGATCAGAAAATTGATGGTTTTCATCTGCGTCCCCCCTCCAGGGCATCCGAAAGGATGCACAGCAAACAAGCGTTTTTGTTGAGGCTTGGTATTATCGGTCGATCCACCAATGGCAGATATTGGTGCGGGCCTCCTCGTAGGAGACGGAGCCCTGAATCAGCAGGCGTTCTCCCTGTGGGGCGTGCACGGTCACATTATTGGAATAGAAGCAGGACTGCCCCCATGCTCCCGGGGGGCAGATGTGAAGATAGCGCCCCGCATCCCAGTGCAGTGCGTCATCTGAGGTATACAGGACAAATTCCCGGGGCAGCTCATCGCTTTCGCAGCCGGAACGGCCGTGAAGGTAATACATGCCGCCAAGCTTCGCAATCTGGGGGTTTCGAATGCGCCTGGCAACATAGCTGCAGCCAACATTGCGCCATGTTTGACCCATATCCCCGCTCTCGCACACATCCAGCCGGTATTCGTCCCGTATATTGTACGCATAGGCCAGCAACCGACCGTCATAAGTGCGCATCAGGGCGCCGTAAGCCCGGCCTTGGGTGTCAAAGGGCACTACAGACCTCTCTCGGAAGCTCGCTCCGCCGTCCGTGCTCTCCAGGAGGAGGTAACGGTGCCCGCTCCGGTTCCCAGCGAAAGAAACGCTGGCGTCGTTTGCAAAGTGCAGGGCATAGATGGCCCCGTCCTCCAGAATCATATCATAGACGCGGCCCGCCTCCGGACTCAGCTCCCGGGGCTCGCTCCAGCTTTCGCCGCCATCCCGGGATGTGATGTACACCGGACTCAGGAAAGGTTCCCATGCCGGCTGACACAGGCATCTCAGACAGCTGACGACAATGGTGCCGTTCTCGGTGCAGACAGCTTTCTCGCAGGCCATGGTGTAAACGCCGTCAAAGAATGCATCCACGGAGCACTGCAGCACAACAGGTCCGCTCCAGGTCACGCCCGCGTCGACGGAGCGTTTATATTCCACCCAGCCGAAGCCGCTGTGGCCATGGTTGCGCCCGCCGGCACAGTTGGAATAAAAGGCCAGCAGCTTTCCCGGCGCATATTCAACAAGGGCATGGCCCAGATGCCCGGAGCGGTGTTTTTCCCGGTGATTTACAAACAGAATTCCGTTTTCGGGAGATACCGTCATTTTTCTGCACTCCTTACAGAAGAGAATCCGATTGAAGGGAGATCCTGCGGGATTGGCGGGTTTACAGCTCTGCGGGCGTACCGTAGTCCACGTTATAGCCGCAGCTTGCCAGAACGATCTTCTGCAGCTGCAGTTCATACGCATAGGAATACGGATTTTTGATTTCGCCCCGGACCATCCGTGCAAAATCCAGCATCATGGCGTCATATCGCGCTGCGTCGTCAATCTCGGGAAAGATCATCTCGGTGTGCCGGTCCTCAAAGGGATCCGCCGCATCCGCGCCGGTAAAGAATACCCGGGGTGCTCGCTCCAGAGGCCGTATTTCAAGGGTGCCCTTTGTCCCGCACACCACCAGCTGCCGCCTGCCGTAGCCATTCACCTCGCAGGCGTTTGCCTGCGCGATGGAAAAACCGCTCTCATATGCAAGAACGGCTGTGGCCTGGTTCTCTGCACGTTCGCCCTCTATGTCCTCGCCCATTATATATGGGGTAATACTGAGAGGCATGCCCTGAATGCGGAAAATCAGGTCCAGCATATGGCAGCCCAGAAAAAACATGATACCGCCTTTGAAACGGGCAAGCCAACGCTGCTTGTCTCTCGGGTGGCCGGTGTTCATAACGGCGGTAACGCTTCGGATATCTCCCAGCTGTCCGTTCCGGATCATTTCCATGCAGGTCTGAACTGCAGGATTGTAGCGGTACATATAGCCCATCTGGACCGGAATCCCCTGTCGCTTTGCGCTTCGCAGCGCCGCCTCAAACACATCCTGGTCCCGCCCGGCGGGCTTGTCAATGTGTACGGGGATGCCTCTGTCAATGAAGCGCTTTGCAGCAAAGGGGAGTTCATATTCAAAGCCCTCCACCAAAACAGCGTCGCAGCCGCGTTCCAGGAGATCCTCCTCGGTGAGGAAGGGATATTCGGAATACGGGTATTCGCGCTGAAGCTGCCGGCTGCGTTCCGCGTCCTCTGCCGCAATGCCGACCACTTCAAAGGTATCCGACAGCTTATGCACGGATCGAAGCTTCCCCACGCTGTGATCGTGGAGTGTTCCCACCATGCCGATCCGGATTTTCTTCTTGTTCATTTCTCTTCCTCTGCCGGTATTCTCTCCCAGTCGAACAGGACGCCTATGGGAAAGGTCCGCTCATGGACCAGGCGATCGTATACGGCCGGCGCTTCCGCGGGCGCGTGTACCTCGCTGATCAGCGGCTTCATGTCGATCCGCTTATAGTGAAGCAGCTTCTGGATGGCGGCATTGTCATCGAAGCCGGTCCAGTTGCCGGGGCGGGACTCAAGCTGGGGACGGGCCAGATTGTTGGCGCCGATCACGCTGGCGCCTTTCCCGTGAACCAGATGATACAGATCGTATTCCCCTGGATGTCGGGTACAGCCCAGCAGGGTAACCCTCCCGAATTGTGCCAGGCACTCCAGCGCCTGGGTCGTCGCCATCGCCTTGCCCGCGGAATCCACCGCCACATTCACGCCTTTGCCCCCAGTCAGCTTCCGTACCTGCTCGGTGAAGCCTTCCTGTCTGGGATTCAGAACATAGTCGGCGCCCAGCTGAATGGCAAGCTTCCGTCGCTCCTCATGGGGGTCTGCCGCGATCACCGGCACGGCGCCGGCGGCTTTGCACAGCTGAACGGAAATCAGGCCCAGAATGCCCAGGCCCATGACCAGGGCGGATTCCCCGAACTCAAGCCGGGTTTTGCGTACTCCCTCTGCGGGGAAGCCGGCAATCACGGAGAGGGCTGCCACATCGGAGGGAATATCGTCATAGGCGAGGGGGAACAGCTTGCTCTCGGGCAGAATATTATATCTGGAGTGGGAGCCGAAGTAGACCACGACCCTTTGGCCTTCCCGGACCCGGGTACAGTCGGGTCCGGCCTTCAGAACGACAGCAACACCGCTGTAGCCGAAATGCCGCGGGAAAGGAGGCGCCTCCATCCCCTGAACGCAGTAGAGGTTGGGCTCATCCCGGAGATTATCGCGTTCGGTCCCGGCACTGACCGCGGTATACAGGGTGCGTACGAGGGCATGGTCGCCGCTCACCTCCGGCACGAGCTCCTCTTCCACAAGCTCAGCCGTTTCCGGTTTTGTAAAGAGAATCTTGTAATTCTTCATTATGTTTTCCTCAGGATAACCGTATGAGTTTTCCGAAATCATCGCGGTGTCTGCCTTCAGCCCCGGATCTGCTCTACAATTCCTGCCATGTCAGCCCACTTCGCCTCCATGTCCCGAACGAGCTTCATCTGTGTGCGCGTTCGGTCCAGATTCTGATCCGGCCGGTGGATGGCAAAATAGTGATCTCCGTCGATATAGTCGGTCAGAAAACGAAGACCGCACTCCAGCGTCATTGTTTTCGCGCCCAGCGGGAGGTATTCCATCTCTGCGGCCGTAAGGCCCGGACAGGATTTCACAAAGCCTTCGGTGAAGATGCGGAAGCGGTCCAGGCTCATGGTCATCCGATCCAGATTCTTTTCGTCCTCCGGGGCGGTGGCGGCTCCGAAACGGATGGAGTCGCCGAAATCGTAAAGGCTCAGTCCGGGCATAACCGTGTCCAGATCGATAACGCAGAGAGCCTTCCGGGTGTCTTTGTCAAGCAGGACGTTATTGAGCTTTGTGTCGTTATGGGTGACCCGCACCGGCAGCGCTCCACTGCCCCGGAGGGTCTGCAGCGTAGCCATCTCCTCCTCGCGCTCAAGATAGAAGGCGATTTCCCGGGATACGCCGGCCGCCCGTCCCAGGGGGTCGCGCTCCAGCGTCTCCCGGAAGATTCTGTACCGGTTGGGTGTGTTATGAAAATCCGGGATCGTCTCGTGCAGCGTCTCGGCGGGAAAATCCCCCATCTGCTGCTGGAAGTTTCCGAAGCCCACGGCGCTCTGATAGAAGTCTGCGTCTGTTTCGGGCTGCTGCAGGCACAGCGAGTTTTCCACGAAGTCATAGACACGCCATGCGCCGGTCTCATCCTGGATATAATTGCTGCCGCAAAGGGTCGGGATCAGCGTAAGGGCGGAGCGGGGCTCGGAAAGCTTCCGGTGCAGATGCTCCGTAACCCGGGTGATGTTGTCCATCAGTCCGGCAACATCCCGGAAAGTGCTCTCATTGATCTTTTGTAGAATATACCGTCTGCCGGAGTCTGTCACGGCCAGGTATGTCACGTTGATATGGCCGCAGCCGTATTTTTCGCATGCGACAGGCTCTGAATCCAACTGAAAGCGCTTCAGCACAGCTTGCAGTACATCGTTCATCTCTCAGTTCCTCGCTTTCTGTTTCCCGTTTATACGGGATGTTTCAGATTACCTGGTTCAGCCACCGGTCCCAGGTCTGGTTGTGACCGATGTTGAATCCGCCGCCATTGACCGGAAGGGTCTCCCCGCTGATAAAGGCGGACATGTCAGAGGCAAGAAACAGTGCGGCCTGTGCCACGTCCTCCGGAAGAGGCGGCCTGCGCAGCAGCTGTAAATCCAGGGCCTCGTCAGGGCGGATGTTCTGCTGCTCCATCTGCAGGCGGCCCGCTTCTCCCAGCTGGAATGAGACCCGGATGCAGTTTGCCCGGATATTGTATTTGCAGTAGTCCATGGCCAGCGCGCAGGTCAGGCCCTGCATCGCCTGTGCGCTGCAGCCCTCGATGCTGCGCCCGGGCACGCTGTAGCTGCCGTACTCGGACAGGACGGCTACGATGTTCCCGCAGCAGCGCTCCATCATGTGGCCGATGCAGGAATGGACAGACCGTTCCAGCATCTGCAGGTTTCGAAAGGCGGCCCCGCTGACGGCGTCCCGCTCCTGCTGATGAAACAGCAGGCCTGTCGGGCGGCGCATGCCGCACACGAGAATGTCCGCCTCCTGTTTTTCTTCTAAGGCATCCAGGCTGTGAAGAATCCGAACCCTGGCCCCATGGGAGACAAAGAGTTCCTCCACCGCCGCATCAGTCTCGCTTTCGCAGTTTACCACCAGGGCCTGTTTTCCCTTCAGCAAATGCTGATAATCCATTGTATCATAAGCAGCCATTGTTTACCAACCTTTTCCGTGACGAATTCCCTGCCCGGACAGCACCGGAGACAGCTGTCCGGAGCACAGCTTGCAGATGCCGTTGACAAAAACGGTGTCGGGTCGGTCCTCCATGCCTTCCTGCTTTCGGCGAAACAGGAGCAAATCCGCAAAGTATCCCTCGCGGATCAGGCCGCGCGCTTCCAGGCCGAAGACCTTCGCCGGACCGGCGGACAGACGGTTGGCCAGCAGTTCAACGGGGACATGATGCTTCCCGGCAATGCGGAGCATACGCGGGAAGGAGTCAAAGGTTCGGGGATGGGGTCGATTCTGGGCAGGCAGCGTATCGGAGCCCAACATGTAATAGGGCCTGGAAATCAGCTCCGCGCAGTCTGCCTCGAAACGCTCCAGCCGCTCCTCCGGCAGATTCATGTGGGGCATATAGCCCCCGCATAGTTCTTCTTCCAGCAGGAAGCGGAGCAACAGCTCGGAAACCTTCTCGCCGGTCTCCGCAGCCACGTCGGCGAAGGAGCGGTCCAGATACTCCGGGTGTCGGGGCGCATGGGTGAAGATCCCATCGGCGAGCTTGATTGGATCAGCCTCCATTGCGCGCAATATCCGATCCCGCAGAGACAGGTCCGCCAATCGCTCCAGCACATCCGACCGATTGCCCTCCATAACCCAGGGCGGGAGAAACACCGCAATGTACCCGCAGCCTGCAGGATAGGGATAAAAGTCCGCCGTGACGCGAAGCCCCTCCTGCAGCGCCCGCTCAATGGGGACAGTAACGGCTTCCACCATGCCGGCGGTGGCCATGCGGGTTTTGTAATGGGACAGATGCAGATGAACGCCGCTTTTTCGCGCGATTGCAAAGGCCTCTCCCAGCGGGTCGATCCCCCCGGGGAAATGCCGGTTCACAACACTTCTCTGGTGGATGGTGAAGGGCGCGCCATGCTCCTTCGCGACGCGGCAGAGGCGGACAACCTCGCCCGTGTCGCAGTAGGAGGCGGGGTAATAGGCAAGGCCTGTGGAAAAGGCGCAGGCGCCGTCTTCAAAGGCTTGGTGCGCCACGGCTTCCATGGCGGCAAGCTCCGTTTCCCCGACGGGCAGGTCCCGGTTGCCCATAGCCGCGACGCGGATGGGAGAGTGGGCAACCTGAAAGGCATAGTTTGTGGCTGCGCTGCCCACGGCGTGAAAATAGTCGTCCACGGAGTGGACGCTGCCCATGGGGCCCGGATCGCCGACGATGGAGCTCACCGTTCGGATATAGTCGTCCTGTCCTTCCCACATGGGCACGACCCCGATGCCGCAGGAGCCGACAACCTCGGTGGTAATTCCCTGCCGCAGTGCCTCCTCCCGACTTTTGTGCAGCAGCTCCATAACATCGGAATGGGTATGGGCGTCGATGAATCCGGGCAGCAGACACATGTCGTCAGCCCGAATGACCTTTGCCGCGCAGTCGGCCGGGATCCTCCCTACGGCGGCGATACGCGTCCCCGCGATTGCAACATCCCCGGTAAAGGGCGCCTCTCCGGTGCCGTCAAAGATTTTGGCGCCCTGGATCAGAACATCATACATATCAGATTTCTCCCTCTTCGTATAAAAGCCTGCTGAAGCGCATGGCCGCAGCAGGCTGTATCCAGGGTCAGTCTTTGATCTGGACGATCATTTCCACTTCCGTGGCGATACCGCGCGGCAGAGAGCCCATACCGACAGCAGAGCGGGCATGACCGCCGATTTCAGGCCCGAACGCCTCGATCAGCAGATCGCTGACGCCGTTCATGACGGCGGGCTGCTCCACAAAGTCCGGAGCGGAATTGACCATGCCGAACACCTTTACGAAGCACTCCACCCTGTCCAGGTCGCCGATGTCGCCCTTGATGGCACTCAGGCAGTTGACGGCAGCCTCCCGTGCCGCCTGATAGCCCTGTTCAACGGTCAGGTCCGCGCCGAGCTTGCCGAGGATATTGGTGCCGTGCCCGGAGACGAAGAGCAGGCTGCCTGCCTTCCGGGTCCGAAGAATGGGGTGACTGCAGGGGCCAAGCTCCTTGAGCTCGACTCCCATCTCCTTCAGTTTGTTTTCTACCTTTGCCATGACAGAATTCTCCTTTCAATTTCCAGTAGTTTCCCGGCGATATATTCGGTGTCTCCATCGGACAGACACATGGGGTTTATATACAGCCCGGGCCGACCTTCGGTGAAGCAGAAGACGCCCGGATCATATTCCATCAGCATGTCGGAAATATCTTCCGCCGTAACGCCGTTCGGGGCATCTACGGCTACAAAGCTTCTGGGAAGGGGCTGCCCGGCCTGATTGGGCCAGCAGCGTTCCGCGCGGTAGATGCGGGAGTCCCTGAGAAGCCGCTGCAGCTTTTTCACTTCCTCCTCACACCAGGCCAGCCTGGCTTCCTCGTCGTTTTCCATGTACTGCCTGATGGCGGCGTACAGGCCCACGATCTCCTCCCGGCCGATTTTCATAAGACGGCCGGCGCTGTAGTTGGGAAAACCGGTCTCGCTCATGAGGTCCAAATATTCCTTCTTTCCCACCGCAAGGCCGCTGGCCTGGGGTCCGGCCAAATCCTTGCCGCCGGAGAAGGTGACCACATCGGCGCCCATCTGTGTAAACTCCCACAGATTGGACTTGGGAGGAAGCTGTGCCGCAGCGTCCACCAGAACAGGCACCCCGCACTCATGCGCCACCTCAATCACATCCTCCAGGTTCAGTGCCCGTGGCGCATAGTAGCCTCTGGGTGTCCGGGAGGCGAAATAGACACCTACGGTGTTCTCGTTGATGGCCATGCGCAGATCCTCCCGCCCGATACCGCCCTGGCTGGTCGTATAGCCGATGAACTTCAGCTTCGCGCCCAGCTGCTCAATGGCGTGATCATAGGGAATGTGCTGGTTCCAGAACGCGACGACCTCGCTTTTGCGGACAGTCTCGTCATCCAGATACTTAAAGGGCCTCTTTTGCCGATGGGCGATGAAGGCGGCGACGGCCAGATAAATCGCCACCGAGCAGGAATTGCAGATATAGGCAGCCTCGTTGTGCGTCAGTTCCGCCACCTTCCGGTGAACCGCCTGCTGCAGATCGGTAATCTTCACATACGAGCGGGCCGCCTCGGAAATAGCCTGCAGTGTCTGCGGGGACATCCTGGTCGCGCCGATTACGGTATAGGTACCGGCTGCGTTGACCACTTTCCGGATGCCCAGCTCTTCGTAGATATCCATGTCTATATCCCCCTGTTTTTCCAGGTATCGAGACCGCATTCCTCCAGAATGCTGTCATAGTATGCGCGTTTGAGCGCCTGCTCCTGCGGCGGTCCGGGAAACTCGCAGGCATGAGCCTGCATAACGGATGAGCCGTCGGCACGGATGACAGCGCCGGTGATGTAGCTGCTCATGTCGCTGGCAAGAAACAGCGCATGGTTGGCAATGTCCGAGGGCCTCCCAGGTGCCATGAGCGGAGAAGTTCCATCATAGGCGCCCACAGCCTCGTAGACGGACCTGCCCCCTTCCGCAGCCTTCCGCACCTCGTCCGCTATATAGCTGGTGGCCACCCAGCCTGGACAGATCACATTGGAGCGGATGCCGTATTTCCCCACCTCGGTGGACAGCACCAGGGAAAGAGAAATCACGCCTCCCTTGCTGGCGGAGTAGGCAGCCGTGGTGGGTGAGGGGGACAGGGCGTTCATGGAGGAAATGTGGATAACGGAGCCATGAATACCGTTATCCAGCATATTGGGCAGGACCTTCTGCAGCATAAGAACAGAGGCGGTCAGGTTGACCCGCTGGATCCAGTCGTAGACCTCCATGTCAATATCCTTGATCTTCTGCTTCAGATTGACTCCCACGTTGTTGACGAGGACGTCGACAGTGCCGAAGCGTTCAATGGCTTCGTCGGCAAATGCTTTTACCTGGTCGGCTTCCCCCATGTCGCATTGGAAAAAGAAGCTGCCGGGTGAGAGAGCCGCCAACTCCTCGCCGGAGCGTACGCCCGCGGCGCTGCGCCCGCAGACGGCAACTCTGGCCCCCTGCAGCGCAAAGAGCCGGGCAATGCTGTAGCCCATCCCGTGCGCTCCGGAGGTGATGATGCAGTTTTTGCCTTCCAGCAGGCGTCCTTTGTTTGGCATAATGTTTCTCCCAATGGTTTTTCATCCTTGACGCGGTAATTCATTCTGCACTGCAGCGTCTTTCTTCATGAGTGCTTCGTCCAGAATAACGCCCCGTTTTTTCAGCTGCTCCTGAAGAGAATGTACATTGAGTGCACGGGTGCTGCAGCTTTCTTTGGCTGCCATTGCTGCCGCGGTGCCCGCGGCTTCGCCGGTAAGGGCGCAGACGGGAATGACACGCAGAACATCCCAGGCTGCCTTGTCGCTGGAAATGCAGCGCCCGGCAGCCAGAAGGTTGGCGGTTCGCTCCGGACAGAGGGCACCGAACGGAACGCAGAACCGGGGGCCTGCCCTGCGCCAGTCGCCGCATATGCCGACGGCGCTTTCAAGCCAGCGCCCGTCGTCCTGAATGTGCACCGTCTCGCGCCCGACGATGCGGCGGGTCATGCGAAACTGGGGGATGTGGGGGATAAGAAGCGGCTGCACCGCGCCGCTCTTTCCCGCAAGGTATCGGCGGATGCGGCTGCGCGAGTCGGTGAGCAGCGCACTCACATCGTGCCAGTCACTGCCCCGGTAGGTTCTGGTTCCCTCCGGTACCGGCCAGAAGGCGTCGGATCGGCGGTTGAGCGTATTGCTCCCATCAGCGCTGCTGTAGAACCACCACGCGCACACGTTCTGATCGCTCTCCGTCACCGCTTCCCCGGAAGCGGCGCACACATCTGCATCGCCGGTGGCGTCCACAAGCATCTTTCCCTCAATCACACACCGTCCGGATTTGTTTTCCACGATCAGCCCCGCGAGCCGGTCGCCTTCGTGTACGACAGCGCAGAAGCGGGTATCGTACAGCAGCGTCACACGCTCCCGGAGCAGCGCCTCCTCCAGATACAGCTCCATGGCGGCCGGGTTGTAAGTGAGCATATAGCGTCCGTCCTGCCCCGGCACTTCGCTGCTGTCTTTCCGCCAGCCTGCAGGCGGCGCGGACCCGTCGTACCGGGACACGCCCAGCATCAGCTCTTCGCCGATGCCGCCGATCAGTTGGGTACCCCTGCCGTCGCAGAGGGGCAGGTAATCCGCCACAAGGCCAAGTGTCCCGAGGCCTCCCAAGGTACAGTTTTTTTCCACAAGGCAGACCGAAGCGCCACAGCGTGCGGCAGCGAGTGCGGCGCTCACGCCGGCAAAGCCGCCGCCGGCCACAATGACATCCCAGCTTCCGATGCTTGACAATTCCCTTGCGGGCTCAGTAAATGGCTTCGACATCCGGCTCCCTCCCCTCAAGTAAACGCTGATTCGTACGTCTTCGGCACCTGACGGCAGATCGTTCGCCAGCTCTGCGTTTCGTCGGCACATGCTCCGTGCGCTCGCTTCCGTGAAGCATCACGAAAGCTCGCTTTCTCCGCTGCGCCTCCTCTTCCCATCAAAGCGTGCGCTTTGATGGGAGCCCTACGCTTGAAATACACAATACGACTCGCTGCGCTCGCATGCATAAGTGCGGCTTAGTCAAAAATGCTGCGTTCAACTTGCATTTTTGGAGCCTTACTTAAGTATTCCTGCGTTTTTTCGTCTTGATCTGACGAAGATTTCCTCGCCGGCCGCTCTCGCCGCATGGAATCAACGTTTACCTAAAGTCCGGCCGCATCAGGCGTTTCTGGTTTTATGATAGCACGTTTTCCCGGATTTGCCATGGTCAGGCTTCACTTGCATATGGACATTTTTGACCATGCTTGCTATTATGAATTCAGGAATGCCAACTGCGCCGGAGAGGAGGCTGCCGTCTGAACACCTGGATTGAAAACTACTTTGACAACACTGTCGCAGGCAATCTGCGGCTGCTGTACAGTGGGAAGCGCGAGCGCTCCATTGCCCATGTTTTCGGCCCGTATCAGCAGGAGAACTATCTGCTGAGCTTTGTGGCGGAGGGGGCGGCGGATTTCACACTGAACGGACAGCGGCGCCGTGTGGAGGAGAACACCTTTTATGTGATGCGGCCCCACTGCCAGATGTCATACCGTACAGACCCCGAAAGGCCCTGGACGATCTACTGGGTAATTGTAAGCGGAGCTCAGATGGAATACCTGCTGGATATTCTGGGGTTGAAGAGCGACGATCCCTTCGTCGTGCTCCGGGAGCCGAAAAAAATGCAGTCCACACTCAGCACACTGTTTGAAAAAACCTGCCGGGAAAGCCTGGCGGACAAGATGGAGAGCATGTCGCTTCTGTACAGCGTGTTCTCCCTGCTGGCGGAAAACCGGACCTGTCTTTCCCGCAACGCCTATGTGGCGAGGGCCCTGGATCATATTTCCCAACATTATGCCGAGGCGCTGTCCGTGCAGGACATGGCGGCCATGCTCCACCTGAATACCAGCTACTTTTCCCGGCTGTTCAAGGCGGAGACCGGACTGCCGCCCGTCCGCTTCATCACCACATTCCGTGTAAAAATGGCGGAATATCACCTTCGGCACAGCAGTCTGCCGCTTACGGAAATTGCCGGGATGGTGGGCTTTTCCGACAGTCTTTACTTCAGCCGCGCCTTCAAGCGCTGCACCGGTGTTTCGCCGTCGGCCTACCGGGAACTGGCTGACATCTGACCGATTCAGGAGGCTGCCATGGAAAACCATATTCTTGTCGCATCCTGTGATCCGAAGGGCGGAATTCTGCGCTTTCGACTGCGCCGGGACGGGAAACTGACACTCACGCAGCGCGTGCCGCTGGACAGGCCGATGTATTTCTGCCGGGAGGGAGACCGCCTCTTCGTGCTCCTGCGTGAGCCCTTCCCCGGGCAGAGCGGGGTTGTTTCACTTCCGATCGGGACCGACGGAGCGCTTGGCCACCCGAGCGCCGTCTGCCCGAGCCTCGGCAGTATCTCCTGCCACATTCTCTCCTTTGGCGGACAGATCTATACCGCCAATTACGCCAGCGGCTCGGTGACCCGGATGCCGGACCGGGTCGTGACCTTCGCCGGGCACGGCAGTCTGCCGCAGCAGGACCGATCCCATCCGCACTGCCTGACACCCACCCCGGACGGAAAGTTCCTCTGTATCTGCGATCTTGGCGCCGACTGTATTCATCTCTGTACCGGAGAGCTGGACATTGTGTCAAGTGTCCCGGTTAAGCCCGGCTCCGGTCCGCGGCATCTGGTGTTCTCCGGGGACGGGAGATTTGCCTTCTGCTCCCACGAGCTGTCCTCCGAGGTATCTGTATTCGGCTACGAAAACGGGAGGCTGACGCTGCTGGGCCGGCATCGCTGCATACCGGAGGCATATGAAGGGGAAAACTATCCCTCCGCCATCCGGCTCAACGCCGCAGGCAACAGGCTGTACGTTGCCAACCGCGGCCATGACAGCGTCTGCATCTGGGACGTGGAGGGGAGTGAGCTGTCCGGATGCCGGTTCATCCCATCCGGCGGAAGGCTGCCCCGGGAGATGAATATAACAGGCCCCTGGGTGCTGTGCGGAAACAGCGACTGCCTTGCCGTCGTGTCGGAAGAAAGCGGCGCAGTAATCGACCGCGTGCCGATGGAAAAGCCCTGGTGCATCGTGCCGGAAAGCCGCTGATGGCAGCTGCAGGGCGCATATGAAAACAGGTTGGACGGATAAGACTATGAAAGAAAAAAACGTGACATTTGCCGCCTTCACCGATCTGCATCTTGATCTGATGCACGACGGGGAGAAGCGCATGGACGCCTTCTTCCATGCCGCGGAGGAGGCGGATGTGGATTTCATCATCCACCTGGGAGATTTGTGTTATCCCAGGGGAATACAGGGCGTTTCCCCCGACGCAATCCTCCCCATAAACCTGCAGATTGCAAGGGAAACGCCGCCCATTCAGCCGGGAAGGGAGAAGATTCTGGAACGGCTGCGAAACTATTCCAAGCCCGTCTACTTCGTATTGGGCAATCACGACGTGGACTTCTGCTCCAAGCGGGACGCCATGGAGGTTTACGGGATGTGCGCGCCGTATTATGCCTTCCATCTGAACGGCTGGCACTTTATTGTACTTGACGGCAACCATTACCGGGACGACGCGGGCGAGCTGAAAGACTTTGGCTACGCCGCCTCCTACTACCGCGACCTGCCCTATCTGGGAGATCAGCAGCTGGACTGGCTGAAAGCGGAGCTGCTGAGCTGCAGCGAGCCGGCGGTTCTTTTCTGCCATCAGCCCATGTATCAGAAGGTCCGGGAATTCCAGGATCTGGAGGCGTTCCGACAGGTGCTCTCCCTTGCCGGGGAGCGGGGCAAAGCTATCCGGCTGTGCATGAACGGTCATCTGCATCTGGATGATCTCCACATTGAAAACGGCATCGTTTACCATTCCCTCAACAGCATTTCCAACTACTGGGCAGGGGAAGAATACGAGACCCTTCGCTATCCGGAGCAGATCGACCGGGATTATCCCAGCCTGCGCTATACCTTCCCTTACCGGAAGCCGGTCTTCGCTATTGTGACTCTGACGCCGGAGGCGCTGATTATAGAAGGCCGCGGCGGCGGCTTCGTGCAGCCGGGGCCACGGCACTTTACGCTGCGGCCCATGCCCACAAGCTGCGTGCGTTCCCACCGGCTGACCTGGCCGGAAAGGCAGGAGAAAGGAGAAATCGCAAATGAAACGGCCGGAAAATGAGCATTTGCTGCGCACAACGGCTCTGCGCATTGTGAAGGACAGGCCCGGTCTCTACGGACTTCCGGAAATCCGCTGCAGCGCGGATTTCTACTGCTGCCCGCTTCCCAAAGGCCCGTATTTCTACGAGACCGAAGACGAATTTGTCCTCTATGTGGAGCACCTGCTGCTGACGGACGCCTGTGTTGTGACCGCATCCTTTGCTGCGGATGCGCGCTGGACGCCCACCGACGTGCTGTGCGAGGGCCGTCGTCTTCCGTTTGAGCGGCAGGGGGACAGCTTTGTCTTCTGGTTTGAAATCAGCGGCCTGAGCGGAAAGACAAGAACGCTCTATGTGCACACGCTGCTGCGTGAGCCGGGTCTGACGCTGCGTCTTGAGCAGAATACTCCCGGCCGCAGAGCAGGCGTCTACCGGAGCGGGGCATATCCCGCCGTGGAGATCGAGGCCGCCAGCCACTACATGTTTGCCGCCCGGCGGATTCTGCAGGAGCTGGAGATTCCCCGGTTCCTGTCCGAAGAGGAGCTGGGATATATCCTGCTGCTGAGCTTTGAAACCTATAATGAGGTTCACGGGGACTATCCGCCCCACTGGCACCTGATCCTGCGCTGGCCGGAGCACTGCGGCTCCCAGGCGCCCCACATCTACCTGGACAACCGGGGACACATGACGCGAAACGTCATGTATATTGACATGATTCCCAACGTGAGCTGTACCTATGCGCCGCTGGAATGGTGTCCCTTCAAGGATAAATACGGACGCACTGTGATGTGTCTCCGCATTGAGGAAGACGGGGGCATGTCACTGACGCGAGAGGGGCGCCCCCTTTATACGGTCAGTCCGTATGGCAGCAGCGGCGTGACGGTGCTGGAAAACGGCGCTGTCATGGGACGCCTTCAGGTTATAAACGACACGGCCGGCGGAAAGCTGGAAATTCTCTGGACCGATGACGCAGAAAGGACGGAAACGGAAACAGTCCTATACGATCCCCTGACGGGCGCCGTTGCGGCACATATCCCCGCTGCCCGGTGAAAAGGCGGATTATTTGTTGTGCTTATCTGCACGAAAGCATCTGTTTCATTATTTGAGAAATTTGTACAAAAGCAACAAAAGACATTTGTACTTTCTATCAATTGATTGCAAGAAGAGCGGAATGCTATAATTTTCTCAGAAGAAAACCGCTCAATCCGAGCGGGGAAACAGACAAACAAAAACAACAAAAAGGAGGACATGAGAATGAAGAAAGCAATATCCGTTTTCCTGGTTCTGGTAATGGTGTTTGCGCTTGCGCTTTGCGGTGCACAGCCTGCATACGCGGAAGAGAGCTTCAAGGGCACCCTTGAGTACTGGAGTTCCTGGAACGAGAACGAAGCCCAGGCCCAGATTCTGATCCAGGCCGCCAAGGACTTCCAGGAGCTGTATCCCGATGTCACCATCAACTTCACCTGGAGCGGACGTGACAACCTGCGCTCCCTGGCTCTGGCAGCGCTGGAGGCCGGCACGCAGATCGACTGCATGGACGGCAACGTGGACCAGTACAAGGCACTGTTCGGCGACTACGTTGTCGACATGAGCGAGTACATGGACATTACCTACTCCTTCACCGACGGCAAGACTTACCGCGACTGTGTCATTCCTTCCACCATGGCGCTTGTGGAATCTCTCTTTGACGGCAAGGTCATGGCAATTCCCTATTATCCCCAGGCTTACATCATCTTCTGCAACAAGAACATCTTTGACGAATGCGGCATCACCGAGTATCCCACCACATGGGAGGACTTCATCGGCGTCTGCAAGACCATCAAGGAGGCAGGCTATATTCCCATCACCTCCGATACCTTCTACGCTCCCTCCTGGTACGGCTACTATCTGTCCCGTCTGATCGGAGATGACGCAGTGAAGGAACTGGCATCCGACAGCTCCAAGTGGGCGGACAATCCCGCTGTTCTTGAAGCGGCCCAGGGCATTGCCCAGCTGGCGGAAGTCGGCGCATTTGATCCCAACATCGGCGCCAACGTATATCCCGCCGCCCAGCAGGACATGGTAATCAGCGAGAATGTCGCCATGTACATTAACGGCACCTGGCTGCCCAGCGAGGTGATGGATGCCACCGGCGACGATTATGTCTGGGGCGCGTTTGCATTCCCCGAGGTCCCCAACGCCATCAACGGCCGTGAGGCCGGCTGCTACTCCACCTGGGGCATCGGCGTGACCAACAAGGCCTCCCAGGAGTCCAAGGACATTGCTGCCGCCTTCGCCGCTTTCGTGACCACCGGTAAGTACGACCAGATGTTCTCCGACGTCGCCAACATTCCTCCCGTGGGCGTGGATTCCACCTGGCCCTCTTTCCTGGCCGAGGCACAGGAGATTATCTCCGGCTTCTCCGTCCGCTTCTCCTCTCAGACCGGTATCGTCACCAATACCAACAGCAAGCAGATTATCGTCGATGCCTGCTGCAGGCTCTACACCGGCGCAACCACTCCCGAGGAGTTTGTGAAGGAAGCCAGCAACTTCTAAGCAGTATGCTCGCGCATTATCCTGCGCGTGTACCGGCATACTGATGAGTCATCCCCCCTGCTGTCCGTTTGGGGAAAGTGCACTCAGGGAGCCTCAAAAGCTCTTTATGGTACCTGAATCATCAGCTGATAATGGCGGATGCCATTATCAGCTGATGTCACAATATGGGATAATGGGCAGACGCCGCGTATCGGCCAAGTTTTTCGGAAAAAGGAGCGCCTGTATGAAGCTGAAAAAGAGTTCTCTTTTGATATTTATGGGCCCGGCAGTGCTTCTGTTTGCCTTCATTTTCGTCTATCCTGTGATCCGTACCGTCGCCATGACCTTCTTCAACGTGAAAACCCTCAGCACTCCCATATCCAGTTGGACCTTCGCGGGCCTGGAGAATTATACGAAGCTGTTTGACACCAAGCTTTTTATGATGTCCATGCGCACGTTTGCCAAGCTGTGGCTGTACTGCGGGATTGCCACGCTGGGTTTCGCGCTGATTCTGGCTGTTATCCTGACACAGGGTGTTCGTTTCCAGAAGTTCTTCAGAACCATTATTTATATGCCGAATGTCATCGCTGCGGTAGCCATCGGTTATATGTGGCTGCTGTGCGTTTTCAATAACCGTTTCGGAATCCTGACAAAATCCTTTCAGGCCCTCGGATGGACAAAGCTGGCTGCCTTCCAGTGGCTCTCCGCCGACCACATTTTTCTTGCCATGTCCATCGCCTACGTGTTCAGCAACACCGGCTATTTCATGCTGATGTACATTGCGGGGATCGAGGGCATCTCACGGGACTACTACGAATCGGCCACCATCGCCGGGGCAAATGTGGTTCAGCAGTTTTTCCACATCACCCTTCCCCTGATCAAGGGCGTCATCGGTACCTCTTTGGTACTGTGGACCACAAGAACAATGGGCTTTTTTGCGCTAAGCCAGGTATTCAGTGCGGCCAGTACGGTTACCCCCATGTTCTTCACCTATCAGACTCTGTTCGGCGCGATTGATATCGGTACCGAATCCATCAACGCCGGCGTGGCCGCCTGCGCGGCTGTTATCATGACCGCGGTCGTTATCATCATATCCCTGATCTCCCGCCGGTTTATCCGGGACGAGAACTATGAACTGTAAGGAGGCGGGAGGCAGTGAAAGTGAAAAGAAACAAAAAGGATATCCTGATCCGCAAGCTCCGCCGTCTTCCCGGCTACCTGTTTGTCTCCATCTGGGTCATTGCGGTTTTTGTCATTATCATCTGGATCATTCTGGCCTCTCTCTCCACCACGAAGGAGATTTTCAAGGGTGAGCTGATATCCAGCGGTCTGCAGTTTGCAAACTACAAAAAAGCGCTGTTCACCAACAAGCTGATCATCAACCTGATGAACTCGGTAATCTATACCGTTCCGTCCTGCATCCTGGTCATTGTTGTCTGTGCGCCTGCCGCTTACTGCCTGTCCCGGTACAATTTCAAGGGGAACCAGACCTTTCAGAAAATGATTCTTGCAGGTCTTTCCATCCCCGGTATCATGATTATCATGCCTCTGTGCACAGTTTTCGGCAGGCTGAACATGGCCGGCCATCGCTACACCATGATCCTGCTGTACACCGCCACCGCGATCCCCTATACGACCTATTTCCTGATGACATTCTTCAAAAGCATTTCCAACACCTATGCGGAGGCGGCAACGATCGACGGTTGCGGTCAGGTGCGGATTTTCTGGGAAATCATGTTCCCCCTTGCCCAGCCGGCTATCGTTACCGTGACCATCTTCAACTTCATCACGGTCTGGAATGAATACTTCCTGGCGCTGGTCTTCGCCAACAAGACGGAGATGCGTTCTTTGGGCGTAGGCCTCTACCAGATTGTCTACTCGCTGATGAATACCGGCGACTGGGCCGGCCTGTTCGCGGCGGTCGTCATCACCTTCGTGCCCACCGTTGTAATCTATATCTTCCTCGCCGACAAGATCATTTCCGGTGTTACCGCCGGCGGTGTCAAGGGCTGACGCAAACTGTCCGTCGTAAAAAAGTATCGCAGCCGGTCCCGTATTCGGGAACGGCTGCGACTTGACCTGTGAAAGGGAATTGCTGCTTATGACTTCTCCTCCGAATATTCTCTTCTTTCTGTCCGACGACCAGGGAGCCTGGGCAATGGGCTGCAGCGGCAACCGGGAGATTCATACCCCGACGCTGGACTCCATTGCAGAGTCCGGGATGCGTTTTGAAAACTTCTTCTGTGTTTCGCCGGTCTGTTCTCCGGCCCGCGCCAGCATCCTCAGCGGAACAATCCCCTCCGTCCACGGTGTGCAGGACTGGTTGCGCAGCGGCAATCTCAGCATGGCGGATCACCCGCAGCTGCGGGGCAAGCCGCTCTATGCCGCGGAAAGCAGCGCAATTCCCTATCTGCAGGATATGACCTGCTTTACGGATGTACTGGCAGAAAACGGCTATGCCTGCGCGCTGAGCGGCAAATGGCATCTGGGGGACAGCGCTCATCCCCAGCACGGCTTTTCCCGATGGTTTACCATCGCCCGCGGCGGTTGCGCTTACCATCATCCGGACCTGGTCCGGAACGGGCAGGTGGTGGAGAGCAACCGGTATATTACCGATCTCATAACCGAGGATGCCCTGAAGAATCTGCAGGATTTCGCGGCGGCGGAAAAGCCCTTCTGCCTCTGCGTGAACTACACGGCGCCTCACGCGCCCTGGAGTCCGGAGAACCATCCTCCGGAATATCTCGAGTTGTATCGGAACTGCCCCTTTGAGAGTGTACCCGACGAACCCCTGCATCCCTGGCTCAGCCCTGCGGCGCCGTACAAACCCGGTGCAGAGGGGCGGCGGGAGAACCTGACGGGCTATTATGCCGCAATCAGCGCCATGGATGCCGGTATCGGCAGGATTCTGGAAAAGCTGCGCAATTGCGGCCTTGCGGAGAACACGCTGGTTCTGTTTTCCTCCGACAACGGTATGAACATGGGGCATCACGGCATCTGGGGCAAGGGAAACGGAACCTATCCCCAGAACATGTACGACAGCTCCGTAAAAATCCCGTTTCTGGCCTCCTGGCCCGGACACATCCCGGAAAACACGGTGTCCGAGCAGCTGCTGAGCCACTATGACATTTTCCCCACGCTGATGGAACTCACCGGTCTTCATGCCGAGACCCGTCAGCCTCTGCCCGGACACAGCTTCGCGGACATCCTGCAGGGCAGGGAGGCCGGCGAGGAGCGGCCGGTGGTGGTCTTTGACGAATACGGACCCGTGCGCATGATCCGGACCCGGGAGTGGAAGTATGTCGCGCGGATTCCCGGCGGACCGGATGAGCTTTATCATCTGACGGAGGACCCGGACGAAAAGACGAATCTCATCTTCGACGCCTCCCGGGCATCCGTCCGGCGGGAGCTGCGAAGACAGCTGCTTGACTGGTTTGCGAAATGGGTGGACCCCGCCGTCGATGGTGCCCGGGAATTGAACACCGGCTACGGTCAGCTCTGCCGTCCCGGGATTTTCAGCGGCGGGGCCGAGGTTTTCGCGGAAGAAGAGAGCTTTCGCAGAGCAATCGAAGCGGCTGCAGACACGCTGGAGCTTAACACCGGCGAACAGCCCTGACGGAATAAGGAGGGGTACAGAATGCTTACTTACGAAAAGCAGGTGAAAACCGAAGCACAGCGGTACGACGTCATGGTGGTCGGCGGCGGTTCCGCCGGGATCTGTGCCGCCATCGCCGCCGCCCGCCGGGGAGCAAAGACGCTTCTGGTGGAAGACAGCGGCTGGCTGGGCGGTATCGGGACCACGGCGGCAATGGTGGAATTCGGGCCGATTGTCCGCGGCGGGCTGCGCGTTGTAGGCGGCATCCCCTATGAGCTGATGCAGCGCATGCGCGCCTTCGGCGGTGCGGAGCTGCGTGACGAGACGGAAGATCTTCTCTTCGCCCCCGATACCTTCGCCCACGTGGCGATGCTCCTGTGCGAAGAGGCCGGCGTAGAGCTGCTTCTGCACACCCGGATGATCGATACGCTGCGGGAAGGCAATACCATATCCGGCGTGCTGCTGCAGGACAAAGAGGGCATGCGAGTGGTCTGCGCCGATGTGTATGTGGACTGCACCGGCGACGGGGACCTGTTTTACAGCGCCGGTCTCCCCTACGGCATAGGCAGCGACCTCAACGGCTATACGCAGCCGATGACCCTGGTCTTTTTCGTCAACAATGTAAACTATGCAAAATTTCTGGAGGCGGCCGGCGGATCGACCGGTCCGGTCTTGGATCGGTTTTTTACGGGCCTTGTCGCCAGAGCAAAAGCGGACGGCCGCTTCCACATTCCGGTGGTACGCCCCGGCTCCACCGGCCCGGTTCCCCGCTACGGTCGTCCCCATGACTTGAGCTGCTGCGAGGTCTTTGTAAACGGCACCAACATTCTGCACCGAAACGGCCTGAACGCCCGGGATCTGACCGAAGCCGAGTGCACCGCCAGGAAGCAGGTCTATGAAATGTATGCGTTTCTGCGGGACTATACGCCCGGCTTTGAAAACAGCTACATCAGCCATATCCCGGGCTGCATCGGTGTACGGGAGACCCGCCGCCTGAAGGGCGCCTATGTTCTGACTGAGCAGGATTTGCGCAGCGGCACAAGGTTTGACGATGCCGTTTCCGTCGGCTTCAACATGATCGACATTCATCAGATTGACGGCCACGACTTTGACCTGACGCACTTTGCGGACGGGCACTATTACAGTGTGCCGTATCGCAGTCTGTTCTCCCTTGAGCTGTCAAACCTGTTGGTGGCAGGTCGCTGCATATCCGTCACCCATGAGGCGCTCGGCGCGGTCCGGGTCATGGTAAATACCATGCCCGTGGGCGAGGCGGCCGGTACCGCAGCCGCAATTGCCGCAAAGCACGGCTGCTCCGTAGCAGATGTGCCTGTGGCGGAGCTGCAGCAGATTCTGAGAGACGGAAACGTCGTTCTCGGTTTCGGCGGATAACATTCCGGGCCGGGATGTGCAGTTTCTCAACACTGCACCTTTCCCGCTTTCCAACCTTGTGCAACCCGACAGAAAAGACGCTGTCAACGGCTTTCTCTGCTGTTGACAGCGTCTGTATTTATGCCTTTTCCGCCTTCAGTGTACTGTGTCGGCATCAAAATCAAACGAGATCAGGTCCACCAGATCCTCTCCCCAGCTGCTCAGAGGGAGGAGCACAAGCGTGTCAAAGCACTGCCCGACGGGGATGTGATAGCAGCGCCTGCGATTGTCAGAAACATGGAGCAGGAGCGTCTGCTCCCCGGCCAGCTCCCCAATCAATCGGAACTCCCGACAGAGGGGCAGCGGCATATGAAGCTGCGGAGAGTCAAGGCGCATGTTGCAACGGGTCGCGCGTCTGCGCTCCACTTCCGTGCCGTCCAGTGTGTCGCGGTTCAGATCACTGGAGAAAACCAGGTGTACGGAAGAAACAAACGCGGCAGGAAACCGATAGGCAACCGTCTCCCCGCAGCGGAGATGGGCATAGTGTGTTCTCTCTGTGGTGCCGTAAAGGCGATGGGCCCGGTCCTGGCCATTTCGGATGAAGTCCGGCGCACCGGTCAGCAGGGCTCCGGAGCAGATTTTGCTGATGCTGCGTGTGTGAGACGGCAGGAAGCAGTCGGCGTTGAGAAGCAGTGTCTGCAGTTCGGAAAGGTGTCTGCAGTATACATCATGGGGCGTTATGTTTTCCCGGACGGCAAGGTAAGCCGCTTTCCCCACTGCCTCTCCCAGCAGTGCACAGGTCGCCATGACGCGGATGCTGCTCAAGGCCATATGCGTCATGCTGATGTTGCGCCCGGCAAAAAAGAGGTTTTCCACATTTTTCGAGTACAGAGCGCGGTACGGAAGAGAATACGGAGCAGGCGTGGGAATATCCGTGTTGGGCCTGCCCCGATGGTAAAAGCCGCCGGGATAATGATCGTCCAGCGGCCATCCTCCGTAGGCGATTTCATCCTCAAATATTTTCCCGTCGGAGATGTCCCGCTGGGTGACCATGTATTCTCCGCACATTCTGCGGGACTCGCGCTTCCCCGGCAGGAAGCCGAGGAAATCCAGATCCCAGTTGCGGGCGCCAAAATGCCCGGAATTCTTGATATAGTCCCAGGTGCCGACGGCAAGCGCAAGCAGCTCGTTGCGCAGATTCTCGGTGTCGGCGATGGAATCTGCCTCGCCGCCCAGCTCCAGGTACCAGTAGTTCTCCGCCGAATCGTAAATGTCGGGCATGCGGTCGGCAAAGTCGGAATCCGTCAGGTGCTTGCTCCACCCGGGCGGAATAAAGTCGATGGGCTCGGTTGTCTCTCGCCCCTGAATGAGGCAGGACATTCCCATGGTCTTCCGGTCCGGAACCGGGACGGAGCTCTGCTCGCCGAATTCATCGGCAGCCTCCCGGCCCACCCGGAACTGTGCACCGCACAGCGGGGCCAGAATGCTGTCTCCGGAGCAGTCGGAAAAGACATGGGCGGAAACCTCAAAGAAGCACTGGGTGGTCATCTGATAGCCGGTAACGGAGCGAATCCGGGTGTCGCGTCCGTTGGCAAAGCTGCCCGTTTCAATGTCCGCATCCATGCAGGTACAGTTCAATAACAGGCAGATATTTTTTTCCCGGCGGACAAGCTCATATAAAACGGTATCCCATATGGCATAGCTCTTGGTGGGATTGCGGTACATGTTCTCCAGCTCAATCTCTTCCAGAAGACCGCTTTCCCGGTTATCCTGTCCCCGGGCACCGCTGATCCACATACGAATCTCGGACGATGCATTTCCGCCCAGCACAGGGCGCTCATGCATCAGCACCACGCGCGCCCCCTCCCTGGCCGCAGAGACGGCTGCCGCAAGGCCTGCCATACCGCCGCCGATAACGCAGAGATCGCAGTCGATATGTTTTTTTTTCAGCATGGGTTGTCACCTCAGTTTTCAGGCAGGCTCTGCCTGCGCAGGCATGCCGACTTCGTTCCCGGGAGGGCGCAGATTACTTCAGACCGTTTACGGTGCCTCCGGAGGATTCCCGGATCAGCAGCTTCGTCTTCACAAGAACATGTTGGTAAGCGATGGAAGGGGTGTCCATAAGCTGAAGAAGTGTCTTGGCCGCTATGACGCCTGTATCCTCATACCGCTGGTCCACGGTGGAGAGCGCGGGGATTGTGTTTCTCCCCTTGTCGACGTTTCCAAAGCCAAAGACGGCAATATCCCGCGGGATCTGCACGCCGTGCCTGCTCAGATACTGCATGCAGCCGATGGCAATGGTGTCTGACGCGCAGAAGGCGGCGGTTGGCAGCGGGCGGAGGGTGAGCAGTTCCTTGCCCAGCAGATAGCCGGAGAGCTCACTGTACTGGCCGAAAAACACATATTCCTCCCGCAGCGGAATCCCGGCCTTTTGCAGTGCGGCGGCATATCCGCTGTAGCGACGGCTGGTATTCTGATAGTCCCGGTTGCCGCCCAGGAAGGCGATGCGCCTGTGTTTCAGCCCGATGAAGTGATTCACGGCAGCCTCAGAGGCGTGTTCATCGTCGATGCAGACATAACTGACGCTCTCATGCTCCAGGCGGCGATTCATGATAACCCATGGGATTTGTCGATTTTGCATTGCTTCCAGAAGGACGGCATCGTCCTCGGCGCTGGTGCCGACGACGAAGTATCCGTCCATTGGCTGCTGAAGCAGCCCGCCGATCTCATCAGGGAGCCGGTTGTAGTTGAGCATCCGGGGGACAATGTCAAAAGAGGCCAGATAATCCTCGAAACTGGATACAATGGAATAGAGCAAGGGATGCTCCTTCAGGTTTTCAGAGGAGTCTGCAGGCATGATGATACCCACGTTTCGTCCGCCGGCCGCGGCGGCTGCCGGTATGTCGCTTCGGTTAAGGAACTCAATGGCCTCCTCAATCTTTCTGCGCGCCGCACTGCTTACGGGAGCACTGGCGCTCAGTGCTCTTGACACGGTACTGATGGACACCCCCGCAATCTTCGCGATTGCACGGACCGTGGGCTGTGTGCGCCCCATGCTTTCACCTTCTCCTGGTTTTATCAGGAAAATAATAGCATAAGCCATGCTGCTTTTCAAGGAAACAGCAAAATGAAACTGCTGTTTCGCACTCTTGTATGATGTCACAAAACGGGCGCGAGAGAATGGGTCATTCGGTACATTGAAACAGCCTGTGACCAATGATAGAATACAATAAAGAACGCAATATCATCCCCATAAAGGAGTACGGTCATGGAACTGAAAGGTATCTGCCCCATTATTGCGACTCCCTTTACCGCAACCGGTGAGGTCGATTACGAAAGCCTGGAACGTGAAGTCAGCTGCATGGCGGATAACGGCTGTCATGCGGTGACCCTGTTCGGCATTGCCGGAGAATACTATAAGCTCAGTGACTCCGAGGCGGAGCGCATGGTCCGTGTTGTTGTCGATACCTGCAAGCGGAAGGGCATCCCCTCCATCGTTTCCGTAACACAGCATGCCACGGAGCTGGCGGTGAAGCGCGCGAGGTATTATCAGGACTGCGGTGCGGACAGTCTGATGCTTCTGCCGCCGCACTTCCTCAAGCCCGGCGCCGCCGCCATCTATGAGCATATGAAGGCAGTTTGCAGGGCGGTGGATATCCCCGTCGTAGTGCAGTATGCCCCCGAACAGACAGGCGTTGCGATTGCCCCCGAGGTTCTGGCAAATCTGCGCAATGACTGCGATACCGAGCTGTATTATAAAATCGAATGCAAGCCCGCCGGAGGCTATATCTCCAGTCTGCTCCGTCTGACCGAAAACGGCGTGCGTGTCCTGATCGGCAACGCCGGCTATCAGTTCATTGAGTGCTTTGACCGGGGGGCAATCGGCGCCATGCCGGGAGGCTCCATGTTTGATCTCTATCTTCGGATCTACGACAGCTATGTGTCCGGCGACCGAAGCGAGGCAATGCGGCTGCACGGCTCTGTCCTGCTGCCTTTCCTGAACCACATTAGGCAGAATGTGGAAATGATCATTGCCTATGAAAAGCGGATCATGATGCGGCGCGGAATGATCGAGACCGACTACTGCAGGAAGCCTTCCTTTGCAGCCGATCCTGTTTTTGACCGTCTATTCGACGAATTCTATGAGCTGACTCTGCCGTATCTGAAGACCTTCTGACACATATGGAATACCAAAGCCGGTCCCGGACACATACTGTCCCGGGACCGGCCTTTTCCGTATCTGCTGTTGTCTTTGCCGCCGTTACAGAAGGGCTTTCAGCTTTTCGATGCTCTCCCGTCCGGTCGCCCAGCTGGTGACAAAGCGGACGGCCACACGCCCGTCCGGCAGCGGCTCCCACACGCTGAAGGCCACATCCTTTTCCAGCCGCTTGAGCTGCTCCTCTGTCAGAATTACGAACTGCTGGTTGGTTGGCGAGTCGGCAAAAAGCGGATAGCCCTTTTCCCGGAACGCCGCTTTCAGCTCCATGGCACAGTCGATGGCATGGCGGCTGATGGTAAAATACAGGTCATCGGTGAAAAGCGCGTCAAACTGTACGCCCAGAATCCGGCCCTTGGCAAGCAATGCCCCCTGCTGCTTGATCATGGTAAACAGCTGCGGCGGGCACAGCGCGTGCCGCAGCACCAGCGCCTCTCCGCACAGAGTGCCAACCTTGGTGCCGCCGATATAAAATACGTCGCAGCGCTGCGCAAGCTCCGGCAGGCTCAGGTCGTTGGCCGGGCTCATCAGCCCGTAGCCCAGCCGGGCCCCGTCCACAAACAGGGGCAGCGAATAACGGCGGCAGACGCCGTACAGCGCGTCCAGCTCCGCCTTGCTGTACAGGGTGCCCAGCTCCGTAGGCTGGGAAATGTACACCATGCCCGGATAGGGCATGTGCGTATGGGTGGCGTCTGCGAAGAAGCGGGTGAGCCATTTCTCCAGTTCCGCCGCGGGCAGCTTTCCCTCCGCCGCCGGCAGGGGGATCACCTTGTGGCCGGTAAACTCCACGGCCCCGGCTTCGTGTACGGCAATGTGGCCGGTCTCGGCGCAGAGCACCGCCTCCCAGCGGCGCAGCAGCGCGGAAATCACCACCAGATTGGTCTGCGTCCCGCCGCTGAGGAAGAAGACGTCCAGGTCCTCTCTGCCGCAGGCGGCGCGGATTTTTGCCTTGGCCCGCTCGCAGATCTCGTCCTCCCCGTAGCCGGGAAGCGAGACCAGGTTCGTCTCCTCCAGCGCCCGCAGCACAGCCGGGTGGGCGCCCTCGGTGTAGTCGCTCAGAAAATACAGCATGCGTTCTCTCCTTTACCGTCCCTGGAGCCGCAGCTTCCGGCGCCGCCGGTTGATGTACCGCTCCATATGTCCCTGGCGGATGAACTCCGCCAATACATACTGATCGTAGATCGGCACCGTGCAGGAATAAAAATCCAGCCGCTGCCGATATTCCCTCTCCAGCGGCTCCGGCAGCACCATGAAGCCGGTGCGCATGGCCGGGGCCAGGATTTTCGAGAAGGTATTCACATAGATAACCCGCTCGGGAGCCAGGGAATAGATGGTCTCGATCTGCTTTGTCGCGGTGGCAAACTCCGAGTCATAGTCGTCCTCGATGACGACGCTGTCCCGCTCCCTGGCCCAGGCGGCATACTCGTGCCGCTTGGCTGCGCTGGCGGTGACGCCGCTGGGATAGCTGTGAAAGGGGGTCACATGCAGCGCTCCGGCCGTACAGGCCGCCAACTGCGGGCTTTGGATGCCGTCCTCTCCCAGCGGCAGGAGCTCGCAGCGGGCGCCGTTTGCCTCATAGACCCGGCGGATCTTTTCATAGGACGGGTCCTCCAGGGCAAAGCTGCGCTCCCGGCCCAGCAGCTGCACCACAAGGGCGTACAGATATTCGGCGCCGGAGCCGATCACGATCTGCTCCGGGGAGACGCTTATGCCCCGGCTGCGCTCAAGATAGTCCGCAATGGCCTGCCGCAGCTCCGGGCAGCCGCTGTTGGGGGACTTGATCAGGATGCGCCGGTCATAGTCCGTGAGCACGCGGCGCATTGTCCTCGCCCAGACGGAAAAGGGGAAGTCCGCCGGCGCTTCAGTTGCGGCGCTCATGTCCTGCAGGGCGGCCCGCCGGGGCGCCGGGGCGCCCACGGCGCCGCTGAAGGCCGCGTAATACCCGCTGCGGGGCCGCGCCTCCGCATAACCCTCGTCCACCAGCAGGTTCAGAGCGTGCTCCGCCGTGATGACGCTGATGCCCGTCTCCCCCGCCAGCAGCCGCTTGGAGGGCAGCCTGGTCCCGGCCGACAGACGCCCGCTTACGATATCGTCCCGCAGCTGACGGTAGAGCTGGAGATAGGCGCTCTCACCAACCTGCCTGTCGATCACATAGTTCAAGCTCCGCTCCTTTCCCAGGTCGGCCGCGTTTCCAATCTGGCCTGTAACAATTTGTTGTATCCCTCACCTGTTCAGTCTCCCTCGGGAGACCGAGCACTTGTTCTGGCCTTATAAAAAACGTGAAAACTGGTTATAGAAATATAGTCAGTTTAAGAGTATACTCCCTTTACAGAAATTGTCAAGGAGGTCTGCGTCATGTGGAAATCCCATTCTTCCGTCAAAAAGCTGACCATATCCGCCGTGCTGCTGGCCATGAACATCATCATGAGCAGCAGTGTACTGAGCGTCCCTGTGCCCGGTGGGCATATGTACCTCAACGACCTGATCATCGTTACCGCCGCCGTGCTGCTGGACCCGCTGTATGCCATGGCCGTAGGCGGTCTGGGCGCCTTTCTGGGCGACGCCATCTTTTATCCCACACCCATGTTCGTCTCGCTGGTGACTCACGGACTTCAGGCGCTGGTCATCTCTCTGTTTGTACACAGGGTTTTCCGCGGCAAGCCGGAGACCGGCTCCATCATCGGCTCCATTCTGGGCCTGGTGATCACCGTCACCGGCTACACCCTGGGCCGCGCCTTTATCTACAGCACCCCGGCCTATGCCGTGGCCAAGTTCCCCTTTCAGATTCTGCAGACTCTGGTGGGTTCCGCCCTCGCGCTGCTGCTGTGCTGGAGGTTCGGCCTGGTGAAGCTGTATGAAAAGGAGTTCACGCGTCCGGATTCATACAAACAGGACTGAAAAAGCAGACGTATAAAACGAGCGCGCCGATTTCCCGGCGCGCTCGTTTTTTTCATCATCTTCTTATTTGATATACTGATTGTCATAGTTGCCCTGGATGCAGCGGACCACCTGGGACAGAATGGTGCAGGTGGGCGTGGGGATACCCAGCTCCTGGCCGTACTCGGCAATTTTGCCGTTGAGCACGTCAATCTCCGTCTGTCTGTGGTTGAAGAGCATGTCCTGGGCCATGGAGGGGTAATAGTCGGCCACATTGGTGACCACATCCTCGAAATCGTGGGCGATGAAGTCGTCCGCGTCCAGGGCGGTGCCCCGGGCGGTGGCTACGGCGCAGGATTCCCGGATTACGCCGTGGAACAGGCTGCGGCCGAAGGGATCGTCGTTCACCTGGCCGATTTTCAGGCGCAGCACCGCGCAGACGGTGTTGACGGTTGCATTGACGATAACCTTCTTCCAGATGTATTTATACACGTCGTCAACCCGCCAGTAGGCCTCCAGGCCGCCGGCACGGAAGAACTCCTGCATCTGGCGGCAGGCTTCATCGGTGCGCTCGTTGCGCTCGATGGCGCCGAAGTTCATCTGCGGTCCCGCCACCGGGGTGGAGACACAGTGCCCCACTTCTGGCATGGCGGTACCCAGCACGCCGGAGCCGATCAGGCAGCGGCCGGCGGGATAGGTGCTCAGCAGCATATCGTCGTTGCCCAGGCCGTTGATGAGGGAGCAGACCAGCGTGTCCTCTCCCACAACGGGCAGGGAATCCACCAGGGCCTGCTTGAGCTGGTGGGCCTTGGTCACAAAAATCAGCACATCCACCGTACCCTCGGCCGCCAGCGCGTCGGCGGCGCTGGTATAGGTGCGAAAGCCGGTCAAATGGTCGTTCACATCGTAAAACACACCGTTTTCCTGGAGATGGCGGGTGAAAATCATCCCGTCCGCGGCCACCTTGTGCATGTGGTCGGCATTGCGGTCAATCAGGACCACATCCGCGCCGCCCTTGCGCAGATAGGAAGCAAACACGCTGCCGGCAGCGCCGGACCCGAAAAAGGCAAACTTCATTGGGTGCAATTCTCCTTTTCGAAAAACTGTACGCGGCAGCCCGCTGCCCCGTCACAGTTAGTCATTGTACTCCCAGGCTCTTTTCGGTGCAATGGCAAATTCGCACAAAAAATGGAAGCTTTTTCTTTTTTGATTTGAAAAAAGCGAAGAACGGCCGGATTTCGGAACGTTCTTCGCCTTTTGTTTTATTCTGCTTCTTCCTCGCCCGGCTCCGCCTTCACCAGCACCTTTTCCACCCGGCGGCCGTCCATGGCCAGCACGGTTACGCGCCAGTTTTCAAAGCGGAAGCTGTCGCCGACCTTGGGGAAGTCTCCGAAGGATTCCACGGTCCAGCCGCCCACGGTCTTGCTCTCGGCCTCGAAAGAATCCTCGTCGATGCCCAGCAGCTCCAGCAGGTCGGTGAGCACCATATCTCCGTCCAGCTCATACTCGGTCTCCGAGCGCTGGATGACCTCCTGCTCCACCGTGTCGGTCTCGTCCCAGATATCACCCACGATCTGCTCCAGCACGTCCTCCATGCTCAGCACGCCCAGCACGCCGCCGTACTCGTCGGCCACGATGGCCAGGTGCTGCTTTGCCTTGCGCAGGGTGTTCAGCACCGCCGGCAGGCGCATGGTCTTGTACACATAGCAGGGCTGCATCAGCAGCGGCCGGATGTCCGCATGACCGTCCTCAGTCAGGGCCTTCAGAAAATGGTTCAGGTACAGCACGCCGATCACGTTGTCAATGCTGCCCTCATACACCGGCAGGCGGGAATAAGGCGCATTTTCGATCACGGCAAGGATGTCCTCCCAGTCGTCGTCAATGTCGATGGCCACCACGTCCACGCGGGCAGTCATGACCTCAGAGGCGGAGATTTCGGAAAAATCAATCGCAGCCTGGACCAGCTCGGACTGATCTTCGTCCAGGACCTCCTCGTCCTCGGCAGTCTCAATGATGGACTGCAGCTCTTCTACGGCCTCGTCCGCGTCCTCCTCCGTCTCGCCCTTCATGCCCATGGTCAGCAGTGCCGTCAGCTTCACCACCAGCCAGATCAGCGGCCGGAGCACCAGCATCAGGAAGCGGATCGCATAGGCGTTTTGCAGGGAGTAGCGGTTGGCGTTCTTTTTCGCGGTGATCTTGGGGATGGTCTCCCCGAAGATGATGATCAGCACCGTCACGATCAATGTGGCGAGCCAGGCCTTCCGGTCGCTCCCGGTCAGAAGGATGACCAGAACGGAGCCCAGAGAGGAGGCGGCAATGTTCACCAGGTTGTTGCCGATCAGGATGGTGCTGAGGGCGTCTTCATAGCGCTCGGCCAGCATCAGGGCAACAGCCGCCCGCTTTGAGCCCTCGTCCCGGGCTTTCTCCAGCCGGAGCTGGTTGCAGGAGGAATAGGCCATCTCCGAGGCGGAGAAAAAGGCCGACAGGCACACGCAGGCCACAAGGCCCGCGATCACCAGATACAGCGTCATGCCGGCTCACCTCCTTCCCCGGTTTCGGGAAGGCGGGTGACCTTCAGCTTGCGGATGCGGTTATGCTCCATGGCGGAGACGGTAACCTCCAGCGTGTGATAGCGGAAGCTGTCCCCGGGCTTGGGAATCGCGGTAAACTGTTCGTAGGCCCATTCGCCCATACGGGTGTTTACCAGCTCCTCATCCTCCTCCGGGTCCTCGAAGTCCAGCTGTTCAAACACGTCGGTGACAGACTCGTCCGCGTCCACCTGGAATACGCCCTCCGCCAGCTCTACCACGGGCTCCTCCACCACGTCGTCCTCATCCCAGATTTCGCCCACCAGCTCCTCCAGGATATCCTCTACGGTGACGATGCCCAGGGTGCCGCCGTAGTTGTCGGTAACCACGGCCATGTTCAGCCGCCGGCGGGACATGGCGGGCAGCAGCTCGTCGATATTGGCGCTCTGGTGGATGAACAGCACCTCGTCCAGCAGCGGCCGGATGTCCAGCGAGCCCCGGTTTTTCAGATAGGCCTTGATGTAGGTCCGAATCTGCAGCACGCCGATGATATTGTCGATGCTGTCCTCATACACCGGCAGACGGCTGTGGTTGGTGGACTTGATCAGGCTCAGAATCTCCTCGGGGGAATCCGCGATGTCAATGGCCACCAGGTCCACCCGGGGGGTGAGCACGCTCTCCACCGTCACGTCTCCGAACTGGAGCGCGGAGGAGATCAGGTCCCCCTGCTCCTCGTCCAGGCTGCCCTCTTCGGTCATGTCCTCGATGATGTCGTACAGCTCATCCTCCGTTACGGAGATCTCCGGGTCGCCCCGGGTGAGGCTGGCCGCAGCCTGGCCGATCAGCGTCAGCAGAGACGACAGCGGCAGAAACAGCGTCATGAAAAAGCGCAGGCTGGAGGCGCAGGCTTTGGAAAAGCGCTCCGGGTATTTTTTGGCGATGCTCTTGGGCAGCATCTCCCCGGCAAAAAACACCACGATCGTCGTCAGAATGGTGCTGAGGGAAACCGCGCTCAGTCCCCAGCGCCGGGTCACCGCCACGGTGACGATGGAGGCCGCGGCGATGTGGGTTATGTTGGTGCCGATCAGAATGGTACTGATGGCCCGGTCGAAATGATCGAGCACATACAGGGCGTTTTTTGCGCTTGCGTCGCCCCGATCGGCGGCGGTTTTTATCTTGTTGCGCGAAGCGGAGGCAAAGGCCGTCTCCGCCACGGCAAAGTACGCGGCACAAAACAGCAACAGGATTGCGATGATCCAAGGCAATCGACTGCCATCATCCATTTGTGGATAGCCATCTCCTTTTTTGGTCAGTAACCACGAAATTAACCTGTAGTATAACACAATCAAGGGTTTCCGTCAATCTTTGGAAATCTGAGGACTACTTAAAATCTGAGGTGGATGGCATTTCCATGTCGATCTTTGTTAAATATCGTCTGGTAAAAACAGCGCCACCGTGATTGGTGACGCTGTTCCTCTTTGCAAGACATCCGAGGCTATTCGGCTTCCTGTTAAGTCTCTTTTGCCTTTATTATTCCCCGTTTCCCGTGACATCAAGCCACTCGAACACCATATCGCTTCCGTATTCCGACTGATCCTCGTGCCAGGTAAAGGTCCCATCGTCGTGGAAGGTGATGGTGCCGGTGCCGTCCTCATACTCCGGCTCCTGACTGACGATCTCTCCGCTGTCGTCATAGGTGACGATGGACTTGGTGACGCCCGAATACTCGATGGTCAGCGTTTCGGTGTTCAGCCGCCCCACAATATCCCAGCGGGCCAACTCCCAGGCGCTGCCGCCCCACTCGATGGTGATCCAGGCGTCCTCATTTCCAGAGCATTCCACCAAGGCATGGGCCCGTCCGCTCTGATATTCACCGGCGAAGTTCATGACCGGGTTCTGCCAGCCGGGGTCTTCCTCAAACACGGCGACAAAGTCCGCGCTCTCGTCCAGCAGCACGGTGATGACCGACTCGGTGGAAAAGTCCTCGCCGTTCTTCGTCCACTTCACGAACAGATTGCCCGCCTCGGGCGCTGCGGCAAAGGTAAAGGCCGCAGGCTCGCCCAGGTTGACCTGCGCAGACTGATAGGGCCATTCGGGGTCAAGCTCCGGTACGGTCTCACCCTCTTCATAACCGATCATGCCCAAGCCCTCTGTGTTGATCGTCGCAATAATGCTGGCCGTCATATCGCCCATGGAGGTGAAATGGTAGGTCTTCCCGCCTTCGACTGTGAGAAGGAGGCCGTCTTCGCCTTCTTCCGATACGGTGACGGTGAGATCCGCCTTGCTGCCGGAAGAGGCGAGGTTGCCGTGCAGGGCGTCCCCTTCCTGCGGCAGCGTGCCGCCCCAGGAGTCTTCGATATAGCCCTCGCCCAGCATGACACCCACATACCAGCCCGGCTCGTCGATGTCGTCCATCCAGATGACAGAGATCATGTTCTCATTTTCGTCCATGAAATAGCCCGAGCGGGTCCACGCGGCGGCGGGCTGTTCTGCCTGCGCCGGAGCTTCCGAAGCCGCCGCAGGGGGGGCGCCGGTACCGACCGGTTTTGCGCCGCCGCACGCACACAGCGAGAGCAGCATGAGCACGCACAGCAGCGTGCAAATCCATTTTTTCATTGTGATTCTCCTCCGCTTCTCAGTTTTTAAAGACCGATTCCGCTCCATAAATTATACATCGGCACTTCGATAAAGTCCGGATAGTTGTAACCGCAGTAGTGTTCCCACTGTATGGAAGGAATGTAGCTGTTTGCGACGTCGATCGTCAGGTATTTTGCATAATCAGCCGGCTCCGATGGATCGTGATAGGATTCATACACCCAGCATAATATAGAGTGCAGCTCGGCATAGGTCCAACCACAGATCGTCCGATTCGGATCAAATCCAGTTCCTCCGGCGACAGCCTTTAAGTCCTCATCCCTTACGATTACCGGGAGCTCTTTCTTTTCTCGGTGTTTCCTGGCCTTTGCCTCGATCTGTTCCCGGATCTCCGGGTTTAGTTCTATTTTGCTTTCCATACGCAGCCCTTCTTTCCGTTTTGGCGGCTCTGCTTTTTCAGATTCTTTCATCATGCCGTTATCCCAGCTCTGCAAGGCTCCAGAAGAGATCGAAGGAGTTTTCCCGCGTCAGGATCCACTGGTAGTCTTCATAGGTCTTGTTGGACTCCAGACCGTCTTCGCGGCTTGTGCCTTCCGTCTCAAAGGTAGATGTGAGCACGATGATCTGCTCAGGGGCAAGACCGCACGCATCCGCTTCCGCCTTTACGACTTTATCCCCGGCATATCCGACCTTTTTCAAGGTGCAGCCGCTGAGGCTGCTGAAGTGGGTCATAAGCTCCTGGACGGCCGCATCGTAGGCGTCACTGTTGAAATACTTGGACGAGAACCCGCCGACCGACACCGAATCGCCGCAGGCGCTTAGGCTGAGCATGAGGGCAAGCAATACGACAAGCACCGTAATTCTTTTCATGATGAATACCTCCCATTCGTTTTCCTTTTATCGTTTTTTATTTGTTATTCTCCCGGCGGGTTGTGAGCATCTTCTGCAGCTGGATCACGATTGCCACCACGATCTTCTCGTGCCGGGGCTGATAGAGGTCGATGCTGTAGCGGTCATGCATGGACACGAGCTTCTGCCCGATGGCCGCGACCGGCTCATCATTCTGATCGAAGAGCATGAAATTCAAGCCAAGGATATTGCCCTTGATCTTCCAGTCCAGACCCTCGATATTGGTAATGTCCTTGATGATGTGGAGCAGTTCGTTGGACAGCGTGAACTTCTGCCCATTGGCCATGGTGATGAAATGCTTTTCATGCAGACTGACCGGTTTTTTCTCAAGATGTGCTACCTGTGTACCGGATGCATTGAAAACGTCTGTCTTGCCTTTCAAGGTAAAAACCGAGGACTTTGTCCAATACAGCGTCTGCCCCTGCTCGTCCTTGACTTCCATCTTCTGGTGCAGGTCGCCGGGATCCAGTACCGTATAAAGTGACCGGACAGGCGTGCCGTATTGTTCTGCATTGCCTTGACCCGCACGCTCACCAGCGCTATGATATGTCTGAAACCCTGATAACAATCCCATGTATTCTCCCCCCTTGGTTTGTGTGGTCATTAAGCCGCCGCTATCGTCTCATACGCATTCAGGCAGACGCCTCTCGGATCGCTGTTTGTCGGGATGTGTTCCTCACCGTTATCACGTCGGCGGCGCAAAAGTTCGATGAATGCGTCATGGTCGATCGGGGCCTCTGCTTCCGGAATAACCGGCGTCTTTCCCTCAAAGACAGCGCCTTCAACGGAGGCTTGGACATCAGTCCCGCTTAATGTCCCATGCGCCGTATGAGATTTGCTTGCATACTTTGCAGGTGTAAACCTTTCTGAACAAATACGCGCCGTCGGGTTGATATTCTCCTTCAATTGTTTCTTCCCACTCATGCTTTCCCTGTTTGCAGTTCAGCAATTTTTCCACGATGGTATTCATTGCGTCAGGAAGGGTTCCGCCGGAAACTTTTTCCATTTCATTTTCGCTCATTATCTTCGTCTCTGTTTCCCTGTTTTCCATGATTGTTATCTCCCTTCAAGTTGTTATTTTTGTATTCGTTTTACATTGTTTTACATTCGTGTAACAGGTAAATCCATGCTTTACAAGTCATAAGTCACTTCATATATGAGCGTCAAATAAACGCTGTCCAGCCATCGACATGGTACTTCTTTTACAATGATCCACAAGGAGTGTTTCATCCTTTTTTGTTGCGCTTATTTTAACAAGGCGTATGTCACATAATTGGCACAGGAAGAGACGAAGCAGTGCAGTGCTTGCCCCCATCGGTTTTATACGATTCGGGGAAGCACCGTCCATCACTTTTAAATCTTTGTATAACGCATACGCTTTCCACTTGTTTTTCTTCCCGAACGCAATAATCATCCGCCCGCCAAGCGGGCGGTTTTTCACATGCGGGCATAGCCCTTTG
>CAMVIC010000002.1 GCA_947167435.1 uncultured Clostridia bacterium
TCCGGGGTAAAATCGCCGCCGGACTGGGGCCTGCACATGGTCTACCGCCGAAGCTTCACCCTGCCGGAGCACTGGGCGGGGCAGCGAATCCTGCTGCACTTCGGCGCCGTCAGCCGGGAAGCGGAGGTTCTGCTCAACGGCAGGCTGCTGGAGCGCCACGACAACGGCTATCTCCCCTTCTCGGCGGAGCTGACAGGCCTGCACGCCGGGGAAAACGAGCTGTGCGTCCGGGTCCGAAACGACCTGTCCCACCGCCATCCCTGGGGAAAGCAGCGGCGGGACCGGGGCGGCATGTGGTACACCCCGGTCTCCGGCATCTGGCAGACCGTCTGGCTGGAGCCGGTTCCGGCGCGCTTTGTGCGCTCCCTGTCCGTCACCACAGGGCCCGACTGGGCGGAAATCCGGGCGGAGGGCGTAGAGAGCGGAAGCGTGGAGCTTCACGGCTGCCGCTATCCGCTGGAAAACGGCCGGGCCAGAATCGAGCTGGAGCATCCCCGGCTCTGGAGTCCGGAGGACCCCTATCTGTATTCCTACACCCTCGAAAGCGGCGAGGACCGGGTGGAGTCCTACTTCGCCCTGCGGACGCTGAGCATCGAGACCCGGCGCGGCATTCCACGGCTCTGTCTCAACGGCCGGCCCTATTTCTTCCACGGCCTGCTGGACCAGGGCTACTGGAGCGACGGACTTTACACCCCCGCCTCTCCGGAGGGCTACGCGGCGGACATTCTGGCCATGAAGGCTCTGGGCTTCAACACCCTTCGCAAGCACATCAAGATCGAGCCGGAGCAGTTTTACTACGACTGCGACCGCCTCGGCATGGTGGTGTTCCAGGACATGGTCAACTGCGGAGAATACAGTTTTCTGCGGGACACCGCCCTGCCCACTCTGGGCCTGCAGCGGCGGGATGACCGGGGACTGAACCCGGACGCGGAGAGCCGGAAAAACTTTCTCTCCGCCATGGAGGAGACCGTGCGCCTGCTGGCGGGGCATCCCTGCATCTGTCTCTGGACCATCTTCAACGAAGGCTGGGGCCAGTTTTGTGCGGACGAGGCCTATGAGCGGCTGAAGGCCCTGGATCCCGGCCGCTTTGTGGACGCCACCTCCGGCTGGTTTCACCAGCGGCGCAGCGACGTGGACAGTCTGCACCTGTATTTTCAAAAACCCCGTCTGGGCAGGCAGCGGCAGCTGCCCCAGTTCCTGTCTGAGTACGGCGGCTACTCCTGGAAGCTGCCGGAGCACAGCTTCAACCTGGAGAAAACCTACGGCTACCGGAAATATACCGTCCGCGAACCCTTTGTGCGCGACCTGCGCCGCCTGCTGGAGCGGCTGATCCCCCTGGCGGAGCAGGGCCTCTGCGCCGCGGTATACACCCAGGTCTCCGACGTGGAGGACGAGACCAACGGGCTTCTGACCTTCGACCGCAGGGTGCAAAAGGCGGCGCCGGAGGAGCTCTCCCACATCGCGGCCGCTCTGCAGCGGGCAGTGGAGTGAGCAAAA
This sequence comes from uncultured Clostridia bacterium, assembly GCA_947167435.1. The sequence continues at coordinate 1,498 of CAMVIC010000002.1, forward strand.
AATACTTGTACGGACAGGGGAAACCCGGTATACTGATAAAAAACGACGGAGGAGTATTCAATGATTCAAGCGATCGACCAGGTTGTCAACGCCGTGAGCGGCGTTTTGTACAAGCCCTATATGGTGCCGCTGATTCTGGTGCTGGCGGGTCTGTATTTCAGCATCCGGCTGGGCTGGATCCAGTTCTCCCTGTTTGGGGAGTCCATCCGCGTCATTCAGGAGAAGCCCATGAATCTGGATGCCACCTCCTCCTTCGGCGCGCTGATGGTCTCCACCGCCTCCCGCGTGGGCACGGGCAATATCATGGGCGTGTCCACCGCCCTGTGCTTGGGAGGGCCGGGCGCCATCTTCTGGATGTGGGTCACCGCGATTCTGGGCGGCGCCTCCGCCTTTGTGGAGTCCACCCTGGCCCAGATCTATAAGAAGCGGGACGCCGACGGCAGCTGCTACGGCGGTCCCTCCTACTACATGCAGGACGCGCTGGGCCAGCGCTGGCTTGGCGTTGTTTTCTCCGTGGTGCTGATTCTGACCTACGCGGTGGGCTACAATATGCTGGCCGCCTACAACACCCAGGATACCTTCTCCGTATTCTCCTTTTACGGCGCGAAAACGCCCTATTATGTGGGCGGCGTACTGGCGGTCCTGTTCGCCGTCTGCGTGCTGGGCGGCGGCAAACGGCTGACCAAAGTGACGGAAGTGCTGGTGCCCGCCATGGGCGTTCTGTACGTGCTGGTCTCGCTGGTGGTGGTGATCCTGCACATCGGCAGTCTGCCCCGGGTCTTCTCCGCCATTTTCTCTTCCGCCTTCGATTTCAAGGCAATCCTGGGCGGTTTCTCCGGCTCCTGTATCATGTGGGGCATCAAGCGCGGCCTGTACTCCAACGAGGCGGGCATGGGCTCCGCCCCCAATGCCGCCGCGGCGGCGGACGTGAGTCACCCGGTCAAGCAGGGCCTGGTGCAGATGCTCTCCGTATTTATCGACACGCTGCTCATCTGCTCGGCTACCGCCTTCCTCTGCCTCTTCTCCGGGGTGGAGCCCAGCGCGGAGATGGCAGGCGCCGCCTACGTGCAGTCCGCCACTGCCAGCGCCCTGGGCCGTTTCGGCCCCGTCTTCATCGCCGCGGCTGTCAGTCTCTTCGCCTTTACCACCCTGCTGGGCAATTATTACTACACCGAAGGCTGCCTGCGCTTCCTCCTGCGCCGCCAGCCCTCCAAGGCCTTTCTGCTGGTGTTCCGCCTCTGCGCCACGGTGCTCATCTTCCTGGGCGCGGTGAACTCCGCAAGCCTTGCCTGGGACACGGCGGACCTGCTGCAGGCTCTGATGGTAATCATCAACGTGCCGGTGATCCTGCTGCTTTTCGCCCCGGTCAGGGCCGCGCTGAAGGATTATCAGGCCCAGCGCGCCGCCGGGAAGGACCCGAGATTTCGGGGCTCCCTCTCCGGTGTGCAGGGTACGGATTTCTGGCAGTGAGCGGCAGGACGGAAAACGCGCTGTCCATCCGTACTTTTCTCTTGTTCTGTCAGGCTTTTTCCTGTATAGTAAAAGCAGCAAAACAAAATCAGTCGATTGCGAAACGGGTTTCACACTTGCCTGGAAAAATGAAAAAGGAGGTTCCCCTATGAAACGCGCACTTGCTCTGGTTCTGATTCTGGTCATGTTCTTCACCTTCTCCGGCTTTGGCTCCAAGATCAGCAACACCCCCGCCGAGGCCCCTGCAGCCGACACGGCAAACAGCATCCCCGAGGGCTTTGAGACAAGCAGCTATATCTACGAAAGCTCCTACGGCGACACCACCTTCTTCCTGGTCATCAAGAACAATACTGACTCCGCTGTCTCCATCAGCGGCAACGCCCTTGCCAAGGACGCAAACGGCGGCTCCATCGGCGCCGGCAACTTCTCCGTGGACGTGCTGGGTCCCGGCGAGGAAACCATCACCTATTCCTATTTCAACAACGTCTCCGGCGTGGACTCCGTCAGCTTCCAGATGGTCACCAAGACCGACCCCCGTTACACCCCGGTGCTGGGCAGTCTGGACGTGAAGCGCTTTGACAACGGGCAGAACGTGTCCCTTTCCGTCACCAACAACGGCTCTGTCGGCGCCCAGTTTGTGGAAGCCTACGCCCTCTTTATGGACGCGGACAACAACGTGGTCCGCTACGCTTCCACCTACCTGACCGATGTGGACAACGAGATCAAGCCGGGCGAGACGATCTATGGCCAGCTGGACAGCTATGACAGCTATGACCACGCGCTGGTCTATCTGACCGGCCGGTCCGACGGCAAGGCCAACCATACGGAATATCCCTTTGACGCGGCCCAGCTGAGCGTGCGGGAATTCTGGTTTGAGAGCCGCTGGGGCGACACCTACGTGTTCCTGGCCGTCACCAACAATTCCGATACCGACGTTGCGGTACAGGGCAACGCCGCCGCGCTGGACGCCGCCGGAAACGTGCTCGGCGCCGGCGATCTGTCCATCGATGTGATCGGCCCGGGTCAGGAATCCATCGGTTACTTCTACTTCGACGACGTGACAGGCGTGGACCATGTGGACTACAAGCTTCAGGGCGACCCCGACAGCTACTATGTGGACATCATCGCCGGTCTGGAGGGGGATGCCAGCATCAATAACAACAACGTCGTCATCTCCCTGACCAACAACGGCCCCATCCCCGCCAAGTTCGTGCAGGTCTATGCGCTGTTCTTTGACGCCAACGACAACATGGTGGACTGGGATTACGTCTACGTCACCGATGATGACAACGAGATCAAGCCCGGCTCCACGCTGAGTGCCCAGCTGGATACCAACGAAGCCTTCGATTACGCGGAGCTCTTCATCACCGGCCGCGGCAGCAAATAATCCCGATACAGCCTTTCTTCAGCGGGCCGCTTCAGGCGGCCCGCTTTCCAACAATTCTGATGAACAACATTCATTTCCGCAAAGGAGATTCAACATGGAACTTGTCAGCCAGAAGCTGAGACAGATTGCCCCGGAGCTGGACCCCCTGCGTCTGGGCACCGGCTGGAAGCCGGAGGACCTGTCCAGACCCCAGATTCTGATTGAGAGCACCTTCGGCGACAGCCACCCCGGCTCCGGCCATCTGGACAAGCTGGTGGCGGAGGTGCGCCGGGGCGTGGCCGACGCCGGCGGCTTCGGCGCCCGCTATTTCTGCACGGATATCTGCGACGGGGAGAGTCAGGGCCATGACGGCATCAATTTCTCTCTGGCCAGCCGGGAGTGCATTGCCAACATGATCGAGATTCACGCAGGGGCCACGCCCTTTGACGGGGGCGTCTTTCTGGCCAGCTGCGACAAGGGCCTGCCCGGCAACCTGATCGGCATGGCCCGGGCGGATCTGCCCTCCCTGCTGGTGCCGGGCGGCACCATGAACGCCGGGCCGGAGCTGCTGACGCTGGAACAGCTGGGCGCGTATTCCGCCCGCTGCGAACGGGGCGAGATTGGGGAGGACAAGCTCCGCTGGGCCAAGGAGAACGCCTGTCCGTCCTGCGGCGCCTGCTCCTTTATCGGCACCGCCTCCACCATGCAGATCATGGCAGAGGCCCTGGGTCTGGCGCTGCCGGGCAGCGCCCTGCTGCCGGCGGAGAGTCGGGAGCTGGCGGACTGCGCCTACCGGTCCGGCCGGAGGGCCGTGGAGCTTGCCACGGAGGGCAGCCTGCGCCCTTCCCGGATCGTGACCATGGAGAGCCTGGAAAACGCGGTGCTGGTCCACGCGGCCATCTCCGGGTCCACCAACTGCCTGCTGCACCTGCCCGCCATCGCCCACGAGCTGGGTCTGACCCTCAGCGGCGACGACTTTGACCGGCTCCACCGGAGCGTGCCCTGGCTGCTGGATCTCCGCCCCGCCGGGCGCTGGCCCGCCGAGTTCTTCTACTATGCCGGGGGACTGCCCGCGATTCTGGAGGAGCTGCGGCCTCGGCTGCACCTGGACGCCATGACCGTCACCGGGAAGACCCTGGGCGAAAACCTGGAGGAGCTGAAGCAGAGCGGCTATTACGAGCGCTGCCGGGCGGCGCTGGAAAAAGCCAACCGGAGGCGCGGACTGCATCTGACAAAAGAGGACATCATCCGCCCCGCCGACAGGCCCCTTGGCCGGGACGGCTCCGTGGCGGTGCTCAAGGGAAACCTGGCCCCGGAGGGCGCGGTCATCAAGCACACCGCCTGCCCGAAGGAGATGTTCTCCGCCACCCTGCGTGCCCGCCCCTTTGACAGTGAGGAGGAATGTATCGACGCGGTGCTGCACCACCGGGTACGGCCCGGCGACGCGGTGTTCATCCGCTACGAGGGGCCCCGGGGCTCCGGCATGCCGGAGATGTTCTATACCTCCGAGGCCATCTCCTCTGACAAAGAGCTGGGCAGAAGCATCGCCCTCATCACCGACGGCCGTTTCTCCGGCGCCTCCACCGGGCCGGTCATCGGTCACTGCAGTCCGGAGGCTCAATCCGGCGGTCCCATCGCCCTGGTGGAGGAGGACGACCTGATCCGCCTGGACGTGGACGGCCGGAGGCTGGATATCGTGGGCGTGAAGGGGGAAGAGAAATCGCCTGCTGAGATTGCCGCCATTCTGGAGCAGCGGCGGCAGGGCTGGCAGCCGAAGCCTCCCCGGTATCGGCGGGGCGTACTGCGCCTTTTCGCCGAGCATGCAGCCTCTCCCATGGAGGGCGCATGGCTCCGCTATGACGGATAAAAGCGCCTCCGACCGGAGAACGCTGCCGGTCGGAGGCTTGACTTTTTCTGAAAAAGGTGTAGGATTTTTTGTTATTCTGAATCGGAAAGAGAGAAGCTATGGAAAGCTTTCGCGTCAGTCTCAATGCCGTACTCCCCCTGTTCCTCTATATGGCCACCGGCTAAATTGCCAAGCTGTGCCGCCTGCTGGATGAGAAGGATGTCTTCAAGTTCAACAAGGTCGTCTTCAACGTGTTTCTGACCATGAATATGTTCCGCTCCGTATACAGCTCGGAGCTGAGCAATGCCGTGCGTCCCCGGCTGATTGCCTTTTCCGTGTGCGGCGTGCTGGCCGCCTGCGGCATCGGCCTGCTGCTGGCCCGTGCTGTCTGTACGGAGAGAAACCAGCGGGGCGTATTCGCCCAGGGTGTGTTCCGTTCCAACTTCGTGCTCATCGGCCTTGCCATCGCCGGGGTCCTGGTCCCCTATGAGGATACCGCCCCCGTGGCCATTCTCAGCGCCGTGATTATCCCCCTCTATAACGTGCTGGCAGTCATCGTGCTCTCAGTCTATGCCGGAGAAAAGGTTACGCCCCGTATCATACTCGTGAAAATCGCAAAGAACCCGCTGATTCTGGTAACTCTGCTCGGCTTACTGTTTCTGCTGCTGGGCATCCGCCTGCCTGAGCCGGTGGAGCTTGCCATGAACGCCATGTCTGCCGTGGCTACGCCCATGATGCTGTTTCTTCTGGGCGCCTTTTTCCATTTTGACAGTCTGGGCAGGTTTTCCGGGCAGTTGACACTGATCACCCTGTTCAAGCTGGTGATCATCCCCGGAATTTTTCTGACTCTCGGCTATTTTCTGGGCTTCCGGGGCATGGAGTTTGCGGGCTTGATTGCAGCCTTCGCCTCCTCTACGGCTGTCTCCTCCTTCACCATGAGCCAGCAGCTGGGCGGGGATGCGGAACTTGCGGGCGGTGCTATCGTGGTCACCGCGCTCTTTTCCTCCCTGACTCTGTTTCTCTGGTGTCTGCTTTTCAAAACCGTCGGCGCTTTCTGAGGGAACGGGTCACGGAATTTGCCTGTTCTCCGGCCTGTATCCCTGTGAACGCCTGCTGCTTTCGGCATTTTGTTCAAGTTTTTGCGTCATTTTTTGTACGCTTTTACAGTTTTGTCGTACCGTGCCGGATTCAGTCAACAAATCCAGGGTTTTTCCAAGAAAAACGGCATTTTTGTTTCTCATCAGTGTCCAATTACTGTTCTGGAACAAAAGCGCTGTTTTTTCTTTTTATTTTTTTCGTAGCTTGACGAATGCCGAAAAAGTCATTATGATAATCACACAAACATTTATGCTTCCGCTTTAAATGTTTTCGGCAAAACCAAACAAAATAAGGAGGAAAAGAAATGAAAAAACTTACCGCACTGTTTCTGGCTCTGGTAATGGTCGTCGCCCTCGCCGCTGTGGGGATGCCCACTGCCGCCGCCGACGCTGTCCACCTGAAGCTCAACCACCCCGCCGCTGACGGCGGCCCCTACGACCTGATGGCCAAAGAATTTGCCCGCCTGGTCGAAGAGAAGTCCGAAGGCCGCTACGTGATCGACATCTTCCCCGCCAACCAGCTGGGCACCCAGGAAGAGGCGCTTGACGCCGTCTCCCTCGGCACTCTGGATATGTGCGTCACCTCCGACGACATTCTGGCCAAGTACGCTCCCGAATGGGGCTACATCGGCCTGCCCTTCCTGTTTGACGACGTGGACGACGTGGACGAGAACCTGAACGGCGAGCTGGGCGCTTACCTGTCCGGCCTGCTGGAGAGCAAGGGCATCATGGTCATCTCCTTCTTCGAGAACGGCTTCCGCAACGTCACCGCCAACAAGCCCATCGAGACCCCCGCTGATTTGAGTGGTCTGAAGATCCGCGTCATGACCAACGAGCCGCTGCGCGCCATGTTCACCAACGCCGGCGCCGTCATCACCAACGTCTCCTTCTCCGAGCTGTACCAGGCCCTGCAGCTGAACACCTGCGAAGCCCAGGAGAACCCCTTCGCCAACATCCGCGACAAGAAGTTCTACGAGGTTCAGAAGTACCTGTGCGTCACCATGCACTCCCACACCGCTGAGCCCCTGGTCATGAGCGTAGACCTGTTCGACAGCCTGTCCCCCGAGGATCAGGAGATGTTCAAGGAGTGCGGCCTGGAGGCCTCCAAGTGGGCTTACCAGTACGCCAAGGACACCGACGCTGAGAACCGCGCCTTCCTGGAGACCGTCATGACCGTCACCGATCCTGACCGTGCCGCATGGAAGGAATTCGCCGAAGAGACCAACGCTCCCTACCTGGAGAAGTACACCGAGGCTGCTGCTCTCAAGAAGTAATTTTCGCTAAGAACCCGTAAAAGAAGCTACAAAAGAATGAGTATAGGGTTATCCTATACTCATTCTTGATAAATCACTGAAAAAAGCAGGTGTTTTATGTACAACGGACTTGTCAAGCTCAACGATGGCATTTTCAAGGTGTACAAGGTGATTATGATGATCCTGCTGGCGCTGATGAGCATCTGGGTCTTCCTGGAGGTCGTCTTCCGTGAGGTGGGCTACAGCGCTCCCTGGATCGAAGAATTCACCATATACGCCTTCAGCTGGCTGACCTATTTCGGCGCGGCAAACGTGCTGCGCAAGGACGGCCATCTAAGCGTCTCCGCCCTGACCGGCGTTATCGAGAAGAAATCCCCCACGGCACGCAAGGTGCTGGCCGTGATTTCCTATGTGATCGTTCTGGTCTTCTGCATCGTGGTCTGCTACTATTCCACCCAGATGGTCATGAAGTATCTGCAGCGCGGTTCCACCACCACCAACGTGCGCTGGATCAAGATGGGCTGGATCTTCATCCAGATTCCCATTAACTACCTGGTTTACATTCTGCTCGAGATCGAGAAGATCTGGGGCGTCCTCAGAGGCAACAAGGTACATCCGGGCCGGGATTCCGAAGATCTCGGCAAGAACATCGGGAAGGAGGCAGAGTGAAATGTTGGTAGCAATTCTTCTGATCAGTTTCTTTATACTGCTCCTGATCGGCGTGCCCATCTCTTTCTCCCTGTCCATTTCCTCCTTCCTGGCGGTGTGGCTCACCGGCGGCCAGGTAATCAACCTGGTGCAGAAAACCTTCCGCGCCATTGACTCCTTCACCCTGCTGGCCATCCCCTTCTTCGTCTTCGCCGGCAACGTCATGGCCCGCGGCGGCGTGTCAAGGCGTCTGACCGATATGGCAGCCACCATCGTGGGCCGCATGCCCGGCGGCCTTGCCCACGTGGCGACCCTGTCGTCCACCTTCTTCGGCGCCATCTCCGGCTCCGCGCCTGCCACCACCTCCGCCATTGGCGCCATCATGGTCCCCGATATGCAGCAGCACAAGTACGACAAGGCCTTCACCGCCGCCGTCGTGGCTGCCTCCGGTACCATCGGCCTGATCATCCCGCCCAGCAACACCATGGTCATGTACGGCACCCTCGCCAACGCCTCCGTGGGCAAAATGTTCATCGGCGGCATCGGGCCCGGCCTGCTGATGACCGTGGTCATCATTATCATCAACTTTATCATCTCCAAGAAACGCGGCTATGCCGGCACCGAAAAGCCCACCTGGAAGGCTGTCGGCAACGCGTTCAAAAACGGCGTCTGGGCGCTGCTGATGCCCGTCATCGTCCTGGGCGGCATCTACAGCGGTCTGTTCACTCCCACCGAGGCTGCCGCCGTCGCCGTGTTCTATGGCATCATCGTCAGCGCCCTCGTGTACCGCAACCTGGATTGGAAGAGCTTCAAAACCATCCTGTATGAATCCGCCTCTTCCACCGCTTCCATCCTCTTCCTGGTTGCCAACGCCCACATCTTCAGCTACCTGCTCTCCGCTGAGCAGATTCCCCAGAAGCTGGCGTACTTCATGACCGGCCTCACCACCAATCCCACGGCCATCATGTTCATGATCATGGTTGTGCTGCTGATTGCCGGCTGCTTCCTGGACAACGCCGTGGCCGTCATCCTGCTGACCCCGATTTTCGTCACCGTGGTGCAGGCGCTGAACATCGACATCTGCTACTTTGGCGTGTTCCTGGTCTTCGTGCTGGCCATCGGTCAGGTCACCCCGCCTGTGGGTCTCTGCCTCTTCGTGGCCTGTGACATCGGCAAGGTCTCTATTGAGAGCATCAGCAAAGAAGTCGTACCCTACATCATCGGTCTGGTTCTGGTCGCTGTTCTGCTGGTCTTCTTCCCGCAGATCATCATGTGGCTGCCAAGCCTGACCGGCCTGTAACTTACGCAGAAAGCATCCCTCACATTGTGAGGGATGTTTTTTTATCGGCATCTGTTCACTTTTCGTCCGTGTCTTCCAGGCTCTTCTGCATCCGCCAGAGCGTGGTGCGTCCCAGGCCCAGCTTGTCGGCGATGATGCTGTTGTTATAGCGGAGATAGTGCTTCATCAGGCCCACGCCCTCCAGCACCTGCTCTGCCGGGCTGTTGGCCGCGTCCAGCAGCGCCGGACAGCGCCGGTAGATATCCCGCAGCAGCTCCTCGTCCCCGATGGCGCGGATCAGCAGCAGCTGCCGGGCGCTGGGAGAGGGGTTTACCGCCTGGCGAAGATAGAGCGCATAGCGCTTGCTGACGCCGGCGAGGGCAGCCAGGTTCCCCGGCCAGGAGTAAAACTCCAGGGTCTCTGCCAGATCCCGCTGGCTCCGGGTGCGGGAGTGCCCCTCCTCGTGGGTCAGGTAATACTGAAACAGGGGCAGGATGTCCTCCTTCCGCTGCCGCAGCGGCGGCAGGGTCAGAGATAATACGCTCAGCCGCTGCCACAGGTCCTCCGGGATTTTCTCCCGGTCCGTCTCCCCCGCCAGGGTCACAAGGCGGGCCCGGAAGGGAACGTCCGTCACGCCGCCCACCCGGAAGAAGCTTCTCTCCGTCATAGCCTGCAGAATGCAGGCGGTGAAGGCGGCGCTTGCCTGGGCCAGGTTCTGCAGCACGACGGTTCCGCCGGCCGCCAGCTCCAGAAGCCCCGTGCGGATGCCGCCGGCCTCCTCGCTGCCGAAGAGCACGCGGGCCGCGTCCTGCTCTGCCAGGGTTGCCGCGTTCAGCACCAGATAGGGCGCCCTGGCCCGGGACGAACCGTTGTGAATGCACTGGGCCAGAAAGCGCTTGCCGGTTCCCGGTTCCCCCATGATCATCACCGGGTGTTCCTGGGCGGCTACCATTCTGGCTTCGCTGAGAAGTTCCTTCATCGCAGGCGATTCCGCGATCATCTGTTCCCATTTCCCCGGGGCGCTCAGGCCGTGATTCTCCGCCGTGTCCGTTCTCTTCCGGCGGGAATTGTCGGGCAGAAGCGTGGTCAGCATGCCGATGCTGTCCTTTCCGTCCCGGATGGGAGTCTGCGCGCAGCGGAGCATGGCGCCGTTTATGATGTGCCGGCGATCCGTCGGCTCCTGCCCCCCCTTGCAGAAGGCCTCGTAGGACAGGCCCGGAAGCACCTCGGACAACAGCCTGCCGCGCACCCGGTCCTCCTGGGCGGCGGTGAGTCTGCGGGCCGCCGCGTTGAAGACCGTAATCCGCCCCTGCTCGTCGGTGACGATGAGGCCCGCCGGACAGTTTCGCAGGATTGCGGCGGTCACTTCCCGTTCTCTGGCCTCGCTGCGCAGCTCCGCCGCCCGGCGGCGGGCCCGCTCGATGCTGGCGCGGACGGTATATTCGCTCTCATAGATCAGCACGCTCTTCCGCCCCAGGTTCTCCGCCACCTCCTCGGCAAAGGAGGCGCCCACCAGCACGTCGCAGCTGCTGTTGCGCACCAGGGCGTAGAGCTCGGTGCTGTCCTCGTAGGTGATCACCTCGATGGGTACGTCGATCAGCTTTCGCAGCAGCTGCTCGTTGAGGGTGTTGCTGTAGCGGTAGACGGCGATGCCCACGTGCTCCCCGCCCATGGCGACGGCTTTCCGGATGCTCAGCAGATAGTCGCGGATGTCCACCTTCACCTCCACCAGATGACGATAGGAGCGGTTTCGAAACTCCGCCGCGTTTGCCGAGCCTGCAATGAACACCTCACAGCCCTCCGCCAGGGCCTCGTTTACGGTCTCGGGCAGGTCGCTGATGTTGCAGTCCTTCTCGATGATCTGGGTATCGTCGTAATCCAGCTTGGCAATTACCTCCCGGGCGATTTCTCCCAGCTTCCGGTATCCCAAAAAGCAGATTTTGTAAGGTCTTTCCATCCTGTTTCCCCTCTCTCGATCCCCCGGCTTTTTCGGGCCTTGTCCCGCTTTTGCGTTTCATTTTCTTCAGTATACCACGGGCTGAAACAAAAACAAAGTTTTTTGTGGAATCATCCCAAACATTTGACTAAAATCCAAGATGCGTTAAAATAAAAGCACCAGAAACCACCAGACCGGTAATGAAAATAATAGGAGGAATAATCAAAATGAGTGGACTGTTGGAAGGCGTTGTTGTTCTGGACCTGTGCCGCGTGCTGGCAGGCCCCTATGCATCCATGATTATGGCGGATATGGGCGCCACGGTCATCAAGATCGAGAACCCCAACGGCGGCGACGATACCCGCAAGATGGGCCCCTTCTTCGACAAGGAGCGCACCAAGAGCGCGTACTACGTCAACTTCAACCGCAGCAAGCTGGGCGTCACGCTGAACCTGAAGGCTCCCGAGGGCAAGGAAATGTTCCTGGAGATGGTCAAGAAGGCCGACGTGGTCCTGGAGAACTACCGTCCCGGCACCATGGAGAAGCTGGGTCTCGGCTATGACGTGCTCAAGGAAGTCAACCCCGGCATCATTTACGGCTCCGTCTCCGGCTTCGGCCACACCGGCCCCTACTCCAAGCGCGCCGGCTACGACATCGTGGGTCAGGCCATGGGCGGCATGATGAGCACCACCGGCTGGCCTGGCGGACAGCCCACCCGCGTCGGCACCCCCATGGGCGACGTGCTTGGCGGATTGAACATGTGCATCGGCGTGCTGGCCGCTCTGGTCAACAAGTCCAAGACCGGCCTGGGCGAGAAGGTGGACGTGGCGCTGGTGGACTCCGTGGTCTCCGCCATGGAAGCCATTACCATGATCTATCAGACCGAGGGGCGCATCCCCCAGCGTATCGGCAACCGCTATGAATCCACCTATCCCTACGACGTATTCCCCACCAAGGACGGCAGCGCCGTTATCGCCGCGGGCAACGACAAGCTCTACGGCATCCTCTGCGACGTGATGGGCAAGCCCGAGCTGAAGGAGAACCCCTTGTACCTGAAGATTCCCGATCGCGTGGCCAACCGGGATTCCCTGGCCGAGATCATCAACGCCTGGAGCACCCAGTACACCACCGCCGAGCTGGATGAGATGCTCAACGCCGCCGGCTGCCCCGCCTGCCCGGTGAACACCCTGGACCTGATGGTCAAGGACAAGCAGATCGCGGACGCCCGCGGCATGTTCCCCGAGATCGACCAGCCGGGCATCGGCAAGATGCACGTTACCGCCACCGCCCAGAAGCTGACCCGCACCAAGTCCTTCCCCCGCAAGGCCGCGCCCCTGCTGGGCGAGGACAACCTGTCCGTCTACGGCGAGTATCTGGGCTTTGACGAGGCCAAGCTTGCCGAGTTGAAGGAGAAGGGCGTTATTTAATCCATCGCGAAACTCCGTTTCGCAATGACGGTACTCGCGCTGATCGCCTTCGGCTTACGTGAGACGCCTCAGTTGGTCGGCGCGAGGCTTCGCGCCGCTCCGCTCAGGGTGTATTTGCCGAGGCAAAGCCCCGGCAAATACCAATTGAAACGATACTGAATCAACATAAGGAGCTTGTGATCATGGAGAAGAAAAAAATCAACATCGTGGAAGTCGGCCCCCGGGACGGTTTCCAGTCTGTCAAGGGCGACTTTATCCCCACCGAACTGAAAAAGGAAATCATCGACCTGCTGGTGGACGCGGGCGTGAAGCACCTGGAGTACTCCTCCTTTGTCAGCCCCAAGGCCATCCCCCAGCTGGCCGACGCCGCCGAGGTCACCGAGTACGTGCTCACCAAGTACCCTCAGCTTGACCTGATGGCTCTGGTGCCCAACATGCGCGGCGCCACCAACGCCTATAATCTGGGCCTGCGCAAGGTCTGCAACGTGGTGTCCTTCAGCGCAAGCCACAACAAGGCCAACATCAACCGCACCCACGAGGAGTCTCTGAACGCCTACCGGGAGATGCGGGAGACCTATCCCGATCTGGATGTGGTGCTGGACCTGGCCACCACCTTCGGCTGCCCCTTTGAGGGCAAGGGCGGCAAGTACAGCGACCCCGCCGCCGTGGTGGAGTTCCTGGCCCCCTACAAGGAAGCGGGCATGACCGTTGTGAACCTGTGCGATACCATCGGCATCGCCGATCCCGCCCAGGTGCGCAACACCCTGACCGCCGTGCAGAAGGCCTACCCCGATCTGGGCATCCATGTGCACATCCACGACACCCGCGGCCTGGGCGTTGTGAACACCCTGACCGCCGTGGAATGCGGCGTGACCGAGCTGCAGACCGCCCTGGGCGGCCTGGGCGGCTGCCCCTTCGCCCCCGGCGCCTCCGGCAACCTGTCCACCGAGGACATGGTCTGGATGCTCAACGAGATGGGCTACGACACCGGCATCAACTTCTCCAAGATCCTGGCTGCCGCCAAGTATCAGCGCGAGCGGATTCCCGCCGGCAACTACAGCGGCCACCACATCAACATCGAGAAGGAGACCCCCTGCTGCTTCTGAGGAACTAAACACGACGTCAAAAAATACCGGGTCTCCCAACAAAGACCCGGTATTTTCAGAAAGTGAGTATTGTATGCGCTATGAGTTAGGCTTTGGCAAGAGCATCCAGCCGGTGGAGATCGACGAGAAGAACGTGCTGGACGTGCTGCTGCCAAACCCCATCGAGAAGGATCTGACCGGAGAGGCAGAGGTGCGCCGCGCCCTGGCCGCGCCCCCCATCGGCAGCGCGCCCCTCAGTCAGATCGTAAAGCCCGGTGAGAAAATCGCCATCATCACCAGCGACATCACCCGCCCCGTCCCCACCTGGAAGATCATGCCCGCCCTGCTGGACGCGCTCTATGCCGCCGGCTGCAGGGCAGAGGACCTTCTGCTGGTCTTTGCTCTGGGGAGCCACCGCTCCCACACGAGCGAGGAGCAGCGGCATCTGGCCGGGGAACGGGCCTGGAACGAGATTCGCTGCGTGGACTCGGACGTAAAGGACTGCGTCCATCTGGGCGTCACCAAAAACGGCACCCCCGTGGATATCTTCCGCCCCGTGGCAGAGGCGGATCGGGTTATCTGCCTGGGCAACATTGAATACCACTATTTTGCCGGATACTCCGGCGGCGCCAAGGCGGTGATGCCCGGCGTCTCCACCCGGGAAGCCATTCAGGCCAACCACAGCCGCATGGTGCGGCCGGAGGCCTGTGCCGGCCGCATCGCCGGCAATCCCGTCCGGGAGGACATTGAAGAGGCCGCCGCCCTGCTGGGCGTGGACTTCATTGTGAACGTGGTGCTGGACGAGCACAAGGAGATCATCCGCTGCTTCACCGGCGACGTGACGGCGGCCCACCGGGCCGGCTGCGCCTTTCTGGACACCCTGTACGCAAAGCCCATCCAAAAGCGGGCGGACATCGTCATCGTCTCCCAGGGAGGCGCGCCCAAGGACCTGAATCTGTATCAGACCCAGAAGGCTCTGGACAACGCCAAGCACGCCGTGCGCGACGGCGGCATCATCATCCTGGTGGGCTCCTGCCGGGAGGGTCTGGGCGAAAAGACCTTTGAGGAGTGGCTCACCGGCGCCCCCACCTCACACTCCCTGGTGGAGCGGATCGAGCGGGAGTTCAAGCTGGGCGGCCACAAGGCCGCGGCCATCGCCATGGTGCTGGAACGGGCGGAGATCTATCTGGTGTCCGAGATGGCGCCGGAGTTTGTGGAGAGCCTGTTTATGAAGCCCTTCCCGTCCCTGGAGGCGGCCTATGCCGCCGCGGCGGAGAAACTGGGGCCGGATGCCAGCGTCATCCTCATGCCCTACGGCGGCTCCACGCTGCCCAAATGTGAAAATTAAAGGAGAAAAACCGTTATGGATTTCATGAAAGAGTCTCTGAAAAAGCACTACGAGTGGAAGGGCAAAATCGAAGTCATTTCCCGCGCGCCGGTAGACAGCCGGGAAGCCCTCTCCCTTGCCTATACGCCGGGCGTGGCCCAGGCCTGCCTGGAGATTCAGAAGGACGAGAGCCTCAGCTATGAGCTGACCCGCCGCTGGAACACCGTGGCCGTGGTCACCGACGGCACCGCCGTCCTGGGCCTGGGCGATATCGGCCCGGTGGCCGGCATGCCCGTCATGGAGGGCAAGTGCGTTCTCTTCAAGGCCTTCGGCGACGTGGACGCCATTCCTCTGTGCGTGGCCAGCAAGGACGTGGATGAGATCGTCAACACCGTGGCCCTGCTGGAGGGCTCCTTCGGCGGCGTGAACCTGGAGGACATTGCGGCTCCCCGCTGCTTTGAGATCGAGCGGAAGCTGAAGGAGCGCTGCTCCATCCCCATCTTCCATGACGACCAGCACGGTACCGCCGTCATCACCCTGGCTGGCCTGACCAACGCCCTCAAGCTGGTGGGCAAGCAGCTGCCGCAGGTACGCATCGTGGTCAACGGTGCCGGCGCCGCCGCCACCGCCATCACCAAGCTGCTGATCTCCGCCGGTGCGGTGGACGTGACCCTCTGCGACCGCAGCGGCGCCATCTTCGACGGCCGCACCGATCACATGAATCCCGCCAAGCAGGAGATTGCACAGCTCACCAATCCCCACAAGCGCCAGGGCAAGCTGGCCGACGTGGTACAGGGCGCCGACGTGTTTATCGGCGTGTCCGCCCCCGGCGTGCTCACCACCGACATGGTCAAAACCATGAACCGGGACGCCATCATCTTCGCCTGTGCCAACCCCACCCCCGAGATCTTCCCCGAGGACGCCAAGGCCGGCGGCGCGGCGGTGATCTCCACCGGGCGCAGCGACTATCCCAACCAGATCAACAACGTGCTGGCCTTCCCGGGCATCTTCCGCGGCGCCCTGGACGTGCGCGCCAGCGACATTAACGACGCCATGAAAATTGCGGCCGCCAAGGCCCTGGCCGGACTCATCTCCGATGAGGAGCTGAGCGCCGAATACATCATTCCCGCCGCCTTTGACCCCCGGGTGAAGGACGCGGTGGCCGAGGCCGTGAAAAAGGCCGCCTATGAAAGCGGCGTCGCAAGAATCTGAAGCGAAAGGAGATTCTTTATGAGCAGTATCAAAGAGCTGCAGGACATCTGCAAGACCCTGCGGAGTGATATTGTAAGTATGATTCATAAAGCAGGCTCCGGCCATCCGGGCGGTTCTCTTTCCGAGGTGGAAATTCTGACGGCCCTCTATTTCGGCGGCGTGATGAATATCCGCCCGGAGGAGCCCGACTGGCCCGGCCGCGACCGGCTGATTCTCTCCAAGGGGCACAGCGCCCCCGCTCTCTATGCCACGCTGGCCCGCCGGGGCTTCTATCCGGTGGAATGGCTGGACAGCCTGCGCAAGCTGGGCAGCCCCCTCCAGGGCCACCCCCACGCCGACCGGGTGCCGGGCATGGACTGCTCCTCCGGCTCTCTGGGCCAGGGCCTGTCCATCGCAAACGGCCTGGGCGCCGCTTTCAAAAAGCAGGGCATGGCCAACCGGGTCTACTGCATTCTGGGCGACGGTGAGCTGCAGGAGGGCCAGGTCTGGGAGGCGATCATGTCCGCCGCCCACTACAGACTGGACAACGTCTGCGCCATTCTGGACTACAACGGGGTCCAGCTGGACGGCACGCTGAAGGAAGTCATGGACATGGGCGACATGGTCGCCAAGTGGAAGGCCTTCGGCTGGCACGTAATCGAATGCGACGGCCACGACGTGGAAGCCCTGCTCCGGGCTTTTGACGAAGCGAAGGAGACCAAAGGACAGCCCAGCGTCGTCATCGCCCACACGGTCAAGGGCAAGGGCGTGTCTTTCATGGAGGGCAAGGCCGCCTGGCACGGAAACGCCCCCAATGCCGAGCAGCTGGCACAGGCCCTGCAGGAGATTTGCGGAGAGGAGGCAAGAGCATGAAACAGGTACCCATGAGAGACGGCTACGGCAAAGCACTGCTGAAGCTGTGCGAGGCCGGGGAAAACATCATGGTGCTGGATGCGGACGTGTCCAAGTCCACCCGTACCGTCTGGATTCACGACCAGTACCCGGAAAACTTCATGAACATGGGCATCAGCGAGCAGGATCTGGTGGGCACCGCTGCCGGTCTTGCGCTGGGCGGGGTCACCCCCTTTGCCTCTACCTACTGCGTCTTCCTCTGCGGCCGCGCCTGGGATGAAATCCGCACCACGGTTTGCTACAACAATCTGAACGTGAAGCTGGGCGGCGCCCATGCGGGCATCTCCGTAGGTCCCGACGGAGCCACTCACCAGGCGCTGGAGGACATCGCCCTTATGCGCGTACTGCCCAACATGACCGTCATCGCCCCCTGCGACGCGGTGGAAACCGAGAAGGCCACCCTGGCCGCCGCCAAATATCCCGGTCCGGTGTTCCTGCGCTTCGGGCGGGAGCCTGTGCCGGTGATCACCGATGAGAACAGCCCCTTTGAGATCGGCAAGGCCAACGTGCTGCGGGAGGGCAAAGACGTATCCCTCATCGCCATCGGCGCGCTGGTGTATGAGTCTCTGCAGGCCGCCGAGGAGCTGGCCAAGGAGGGCATCGAGGCCGCGGTCATCAATCTGCACACCGTAAAACCTCTTGACACCGCCTGCCTGGAGAAGTATGCTTCTCTTACCGGCGCCATCGTCACCGCCGAAGAGCATCAGGCCGCCGGCGGCCTGGGCGGCGCCGTGGCGGAGCATCTGGCCCGCACCATCCCCACGCCCATCGAGCAGGTGGCCGTGCAGGACAGCTTCGGCGAATCCGGCCAGCCCGGCGAGCTGATGAGCAAATACGGCCTGGACGCCGCCGCCATTGTGGCCGCCGCCAAGCGCGCCATCGCCCGCAAAAAGTAAGCAGCACTGGTTTCCCGGCCCCTCCCCTGCGGGAGGGGCTTTTCGGAAAGGATGATTCCATTGACAATCACCGGTATCCCTCAATTTCAATTTCAGAGCCGGGACCTGGAAGCTGCCCGGCAGTTTTATCAGGGTCTCCTTGGCCTGTCCCCTCTGGCAAGTCAGGCGCACGTCCTGTCTCTGGGCATGGCCGCAGGGCGGGTGGATATTTACCAAAAGCCCTATGACAGTCCGCTGCACGGGGAGAACGCCGCGGCCGTCGGCAGCCAGAATTTCTGTTTCCGTGCCTCCGGCGACGCGGAGGAGGCCATGGCCTATCTCCGCTCGGCCGGCGCAGATCTGATTGAGGAGCAGCTCCACGACCGCATCGGCGCCCTGGGCCCCATGAAGAGCTTTTATCTTTTCGACCCGGATCACAATCTGGTGGAGCTGGCCTTCTACGAGAAGAAAAACCGCCCCATGCAGGTGCTGGCCATCGATCACCTGGTGCTGATCTCCGCCGATTACCGGCGCAGTCTGGATTTTTATGAGGCTCTGTGCGGCACCGTCCAGCGCACGGAGGGGCACGGCGTTATCCAGGCCGGTCGGCAGAAACTGAACGTACACCACCTGAAGCCCCGCTACACGCCCCATGAGCCCTATGCCGCCATCGGCAGCGTCACCTGTACGCTGACCGCCGCGGGCAGCAGCGCCCTGGTGAAGAGCGCGCTGGAGGCGCTGGGCCTCAGCTTTCGGGAAGACCGCTCAGCCCTCTGCCTCTTTGATCCGGACGGGAATCTGCTGCGGCTGATGCCGGAGGGCGGTGCCTGATGCAGCTGGACCGTTTTGACCACCTGGTGCTCACCGTGCAGGACCTGGACAAGACCCTGGATTTCTACACCCGCGTGCTGGGCATGGAGGCCCGGGAGGAGAAAGGGCGCTGGTCCCTCCATTTCGGGCGGCAGAAGATCAATCTGCACACGGAAAAGGGACAGTTTCAGCCCGCCGCAGCCGTACCCTGTTACGGCAGCCAGGACCTGTGTCTGATCGCCGTCGGGGATATCGGACAGATTCGGGAGGAGCTGGCTGCCGCCGGCTGGCCCGTTGAGCTGGGCGTGGTTCCCCGCACCGGGGCACTGGGCCCCATGGACAGCATCTATCTCCGGGACCCGGACGGAAACCTGATTGAGATCGCCGTCTACCGATAATTTTTCTCAATCTGTCCACAGTCTGAGACACTGAAAGGGCCGGCATTTTTGCCGGCCCTTTCAGTGTTTATAATTATTTTTGAACAAGGTCCCGCACCACCTGGGAGGCTATGATCAGCCCCGCCGCCGCGGGCACAAAGGCCGTGGAGCCCGGGATGGCCCGACGGGTGGAGCCCGGCTCCGGCTCTGCCGAAACCGGAATCGGCTCCTCCCGGGAATAGACCACCTTCAGCTGTTTCACACCCCGTTTTCGCAGTTCCCTGCGCATGACGCGCGCCAGAGGGCAGACGGCGGTCTCATACAGGTCGGCCACCTGCAGCGCCGTGGGGTCCAGCTTGTTGCCGGTACCCATGGCACTGATGATGGGCGTGCCTGCCGCCTGGGCGCAGAGCACCAGCTGAATCTTCCCGGTGACGGTATCGATGGCATCCACCACATAGTCGTACCGGGAGAAGTCAAATCCCCCCGCCGTCTCCGGCAGGAAAAAGCAGCGGCTGGTCTGCACCCGGCAGTCCGGATTGATGTCCAGCACCCGCTCCGCCGCAGCCTCCGCCTTGCTTCTGCCCAGGCTGCGGTGGGTGGCCAGAATCTGCCGGTTCAGGTTGGAAGGGCTCAGGCTGTCATTGTCGATCAGGTCAAGCGCCCCGATGCCGCTGCGGCACAGGGCCTCCACCACATAACCGCCCACGCCGCCCAGGCCGAACACCGCCACCCGCGCTGCGGCAAGCTTCTCCATGGCCTCCGGCCCCAGCAGCAGCTCTGTGCGGGAAAAAGCGTCTTTCATGGAGCTGTTCTCCCCTTTCTCTCCGCCCGTCAGGCCAGCTCCAGCGTCAGGCTGCTGCCCCGCTCGCCGCCCCGGACCCGTATTTTCTGGGCAATGCTCTCGTCCAGCTTGTCCACATGGGAAATGATGCCCACCAGCCGGTTCCCCTCTGTGAGCTGCCCCAGCACCTCCAGGGCCTTGGCCAGAACGTCGTCGCTGAGGCTGCCGAAGCCCTCATCGATGAACAGCGCCTCCATGCGTCTGCCTCCCGCGTGGTTCTGCACCACGTCCGACAATCCCAGCGCCAGCGCCAGGGACGTGAAGAAGGCCTCTCCCCCGGACAGGGACGCAGAGCTGCGCTGCTGCCCGGTGCTCCGGTCCAGCACCTCGATCTCCAGACCGGCCTTGGCATTGCGCCGGTCGGCGTCGGTTCTGTGTACCAGTTCGTATTTCCCTCCGCTGATTACGTCCATCCGGCGGTTTGCCGTCTCCAGCACTTCCCGGAACACCGCGCCCATGACGTAGCGGTCAAAGCTCAGCTTGCCGCCCTCTCCGTTTGTGCCCACGGCCAGGTCCGCCAGTCGACTGATTCGCTGCCAGGCCCGCTCTGTTCCGGTGAGACTTGCCTGAAGCGCTCCGGCCTTTTCCAACACCTGAACATGGTTGTCCAGCAGCTTTTCCAGAGCGGTGCACTTTCGCTCCGCCTCCTGCCGGTTCTGCTCCAGGCTTCGGAGCTGCCCGTCCATTTCCGCCAGATCCACCGGCTGCTCGCCGCGGGTCTGCTCCTCCAAGGCGGCAATCCGCTCCCGGCAGTGTTCGCAATCCGCGTCGTACTGATTCAGGGCCTGCTGCTCCCGCCGGAGCCAGCCCTCGCAGTCCTCCGTGCCGGTCGCCGACAGGCAGCGCTCCACCGCCGCCCCGTCCGCGAAGCCGGCCTCCGCAAGGCTTCGTTCCATGCTCTGTCGCGCGGTATCCCGTTCCTGCCCGCATCGGTTCAGGCTCTGCTCCAGCTCCCGGCATCGGCCCGTCTCGGTATCCACTGCCTTCCGCGCCTGCGCAAGGGCCGCCTCGTCCTCCGCGATCTGCTTTTCCCAGGCCGACTGCCTGGCTTTCAGGATGCCGATCTGCTCATCCGCCGCCTTTCGGTCGGGATACGGCAGCTGCTTCTCCAGCAGGGCGACGGCCGCTTCCGCCGAAAGGCAGGCCGCCCGGGCGTCCTGCTCCTGCCGGAAGAGCTCCTCCCGTCTGGCCTGGGCCTCTGCCTGTCTCTGTTCCTTTTTGGGGATTTCCTCCCTGCAGGCGTCCCGCTCCTGGCGGCGCGCCAGGGCTCGGCTCAGTGCCTCCCCGGCCTGTGCGCTCTCCCGCTCCGCCGCAAGCACGGCGGCAGTCAGGCTGTCCTCCGCTGCCAGACTCTCCCAGTCCGCGGCGGGCAGCTGCAGCTCCCGGGCCAGGGCGCAGGCCTGCTCCTGCCGGTTGAAAAGCGTTGTGTCCAGGGCTGAGAGCTTCTTTTCCTGCCCGGCACGGCGCCGCTCCGCTGCGGCGGCCTCTTCCCGGGCGGCGTTTACCGCCTCCTCCGTTGGGGTATCGTCCCCGATTTCCGCCAGCTGCCGGAGCTGCTCCCGGTGGAGCCGGGTCCCGCAGACCGGGCAGTCGGCCTCTCCTTTTTCGTTCAGAATCTCGCGGAGCTGTCCGGCCAGAAAACCCGCCTGTCCGGCCAGAAAGCGCTGGTACAGCCCGTGATGCCTCTGCTCCGCCTCGGCAGCCTTCCGCAGCAGAAGTTCCAGGCTTTCCCGTTCTTCCGCCGCCTCCCGTTCCAGCTTCCGGATTTCCCGGATTCGGCTTTGCAGACCTCCTTCGCCGCACAGGGCGTTCAGGCGCCGTCCGGCCTGCTCCTGCCGGTTTTCGCATTCCAGGACTTCCCGGTCAGCCGTCTCCCGCTCCGCCAGCGTCGCGCGCAGGGCGGAAAGCGCTTCGGCGGTCTGTGCCAGAATCGCCTCCTGTTCTTTTCTTGCCGCGGCGGCCTTCTCCGCCCCGGCTGCCGAAAAGCGGCGCTCCTTTTGCTTTTCCTCCAGTTCCTCATAGCGGGGCAACTGCTCCGCCAGAGCGCGGATTTCGGCGCCTGCCGCCATGACCGCTTCCTTCTGCTGCCCGCTGCGCAGGCAGCGGGTCTGGGCCTCCGCTGCGGCCCGCTCGCTCTCCGCCGCCTTTTCCCGGGCGGCGGCCAGCTGTTCCCGTGTTCCGGCCAGGGCGGCGTCTGCCCGCTCAAAAGCCTGTACCGCCGGCCGCGCCCTGTGCAGCGCCCGCTCGGTGAGAGCCAGGGTATCCCGCCGAAGGGCTATCTCCTGCCGGCGTCCTTCCAACTCCTGCATACGGCGCTTCTGGGAAACCAGTTCCCGGAGCTGCGCGTTTTTCATCTCTGCCGCCCCGCGCCGGATGCTGATTGCTTTGATGTCGTTCTGGATTTGCTCCTGGTTCTCCCGCATTTCCGCCAGCTGTCCCCTCTCGGCGGCTGTCAGCTCCTCCAGATTCCGGAGCAGCTCCGGGTGTCCGGGCAGAAAGCCCTCCCGCTTCTCCAGTTCTGCCGGCAGCTGCAGCCCGGTCTCCAGCAGGACCTTCAGCCTGTCGGTCGCGCTCTGCCGGCGTTCTCTCAGCCGGGTCCGGGCCCCGTCCAGCAGATTCTGATAGTTCACATAGGCGCTGTTGTCAAAAAGCTTTCCCAGGATGTCGCTTTTCCGGTCGCTGTCCGCCTTCAGAAATTCCCGAAACTCTCCCTGGGCCAGCATGATGATCTTCCGGAACTGCTGGGCGTTCAGGCCGAGGATTTCCTCGCAGCGGGCAGTCACCCTTACGGCACCCTCCAGCATCTCTCCGTCCGGTCCCCAGAGCAGGGCCGAGGGCTTGGGGTCGCCGTACTGTTCCGCGGCGCCCCGCTTTTTCTGAAAGTGAAGCTTGCGCTGAACCGTGTAAATGCGTTCCCCCTGCTGAAAGCGCAGGGTCACCTCCGTGTCGGTGGACTTGGGCACGTGGTCGCAGTGGAGCATTTCCGGCCTGCGCTCGCTGCCGCTGGGCTCTCCGTAGAGGGCAAACATGATGGCGTCAAAAATGGTGGTCTTTCCGGCGCCGGTGTCGCCGGTTATCAGATACAGGCCTCCCCGCAGCTGCTCGAAAGGCAGCGGTGTGGCCTCGGCATAGGAGCCGAAGGCCGTCATCTCAAGATAGAGTGGTTTCATGCCTGTCCCTCCTGTTTCAGCAGCTGCTCCAGAAGCTGCGCCGCCGCGTCCTCCGGTGCGTTGCGCGTTCCTGGATTTCGCAGCAGTTCCCCGGCAAAGCCCAGCAGCGCCAGGTCCGCCTCCTCCGGCGTCTCTCCGCCGCAGCGCTCAGCGTAAAACTCCCGGAACAGCTCCTCCACGCTCCTCTCCCGGACTGCCTCGGCAGCACGGGCGGCTGCGGTCCGGCGGGCGTTGTATTCCGAGCAGATCTCCATAAGGACGCTGCCGCGCCCCTCGCACAGGCCGCGGAAGAAGTCCGCCGCCTCCGGCGTAACCTGCTGATCAGTCAGCACCACCCGGAGGAACTCTCCTTCCCTTGTCTCCGCAAGCTCCGCCCGGCGCAGCTCGTCAAAAGCACCCCGCAGCTCCCGCATGGGGTGCAGGGGCGGGATGTGCAGGGTCTCGACCCGCGCTTCCTCGCCCTTGTCGCCCAGCTCCACCAGCAGGGGGCCCTTTGCGCGCTGCCGCAGCTCGTCGAAGTGGTAGCACAGCGGCGAACCCGCATAGCGTACCGTCGGACGGCCCACCGGGAAGGCTGCGTGGATATGCCCGAGCGCCACATAGTCAAAGCCGTCAAAGGCGTGATAGTCGATCTGGCCCACGCCGCCCACCATGGACTCTGAACCGCCGCGCTGCGCCTCTTTGCCGTTTGCCGTCACATTCTGATGCGCCACAAGCACGTTGCGCTGTCCGAAATCCACCGGCTGCGCCGCCAGCAGCGCGCGCACCGCACCATCGTAGTCCCGCGCGCCCTCCTCCCCCAACAGCTGGGCGATCAGAGCCGGGTACACGTAGGGCATCAGCCAGAACGTCACCGGTCCATGGGCGTCTGTCAGGGTCACATGGCTCAGCTCCGGGCCTTTCCCCGGCGCGGCGGAGATGTACAGCCGCTGCTTTGCCAGCAGCTGTCTGGCAAAGGCCAGCCGCTGGGCGGAATCATGGTTGCCCGCCACCATCAGCACGGGGATTTCCTGCTCCGCCAGGGCGGTCAGCAGCCTGCTGAGCAGCGAAACCGCCTCGCCGGAGGGGCTTCCCCGATCATATACGTCCCCGGCAATTACAACCGCGTCGGGCCGCAGCCGCCCGGCCAGCTCCAGAAACCGATCGGTCCAGGCGGCCTGGTCCCCGCTCTCCAGCAGGGACAGGCCGTGGAGAGATTTTCCGAAATGCAGGTCTGCCAGATGCAAAAAGCGCATAGCGTCACTCCTCCCGCTTCATTCCGTTTTCTCTCATATTACCATAGCGGCAAAAAAAGAAAAAGGGCCTCCCTTTAAGTTTTGTTTAAGGTTCATCCGATAGAATAATTGCGACGATCCCCGCAGCGGGTTCCCCCATGCCGCCCGGAGATGGCGAAGGCCGTGCCTTTTCCCCCAAGTCCGAAACGGCCGGCGCCGAGTCAGCATATTCTCTCTCCCACAGCGCGAACCCCCGAGACGGCGTTCCGGGGTTTCGCGCTGTAGGCACTTTTTTCTTGTAACCCCCGTTTTTTGTCCGGAAAGGTTCAAAAAGCGTTTTTTTATGCGCTGTAGGATTTGACAAGAGGCGGAAAGAATGGTACATTTATATTTGGCTTTTTGCCAAGTTTCACGATGAAGGAGATTCCGAATGAAGAAACGAATCTTTTCATTTTTGCTTTGTCTGCTCCTGCTTTCCGCGCTGGTCCCCGCCTCCGCCCGCGGGGAGGGGCCCAATACGGTGCAGGCCCGGGACATCGTATATTTCGGGGATTACGATGAGATTCCCGTCACCTGGGTAGTCCTGGACCCTGCAAATACCAACGTCGGGACCAAGGGCATGTTCCTGCTGTCCGAGTTCGTTCTGGACAACGGCAAGGTCGTATTCAACGACAACGGCAAAAAATACTGGCAGGAGAGTACCGCCCAGGCCTGGTGCAAAACCTTCGCAGAGAACGCGTTCAGCGAGCAGGAGCTGGCGCTGATTCCCCGGGTCAGCAAGACAGAGGACCCCATCCAGCTGTTCAACCTGAGCTGGGGTGACACGGAGCTGGTCGAGGAGCAGGTTTTCTTCCTCTCCGTGCAGGAGATCGCCGATTACTTCAACCCCGAGGACAACTACGCGGGACTGAGCACCACCGCCCTCAGCGCCGGCGCCCCCTACTGGTGGCTGCGCACCCCGCATGCCATGCATGACGACTATGCCGGTATCGTATACGACGCCAGCATGGTCCATGATCAGATGGTCTACAGCGCCATGGGCGCCCGCCCGGTTATCAACCTGATGACCGAGAACGTGCTGCTCCTCGAGCCCGCCTCCGATGTGAAGAACGTGGGCAGCGTCGGCCCCATTGAAGCCAACGACGAGCGCACCTGGAAAGTGGTAATCCAGGACACAGGCCGGAGCCTGAGTCTGGGCACCTCCGTTCTGGACGGCACGGTCCTCTCCGTGGATTACAGCGACGCCGCCACCGGCCAGAACGAGTATATCTCCCTGATGGTCTGCGACGCCCAGGGCAAGGCTGTCCAGTACGGAAAGCTTGCCCGCGCCAACGAGTCCTCCGGCACCGTCAACGTGGACCTGTCCACGCTCACGGTTCCGGAAGGCGGCGGCATCTATCTGTTCTCCGAACAGGATAACGGCGCCAAGCACAGCAACTACGCAGGCGAGCTGCACCAGGTTGGTGTGCCCCTGAACTTCGCCGCGGGAGCCGGTTCCGGCTCCATGGAGCCCATAATGGTCACTCCCGGTTCCTATGCCGTTCTGCCGGAATCCGGCTTCACGCCCCCCGAGTACCAGAGCTTTGACCACTGGGAGCTCAACGGCACGCCTCTGGACGGGCAGGTTCTGGTTCAGGGCGAGACAACCGTCACTGCCGTCTATTCCAAGATTCCCGTCACCGGATTGTCCTTCATCCGCAGCAACTACTCCCTGATTCCCTCCGACCGGGTGGAGATCAAGGCCAGCTTCGAGCCGGACGGCGCCATGGACATGAATCTGGAGTGGGAGAGCAGCAACGATCAGGTGGTCAGCGTGCTGAACAACCGGGACGGCAGCTGCACCATCACCGCCCGCCGGGGCGGCGTGGCGGTCATCACCGCCACCAGTCCGGAGTACGGCGTCAGCTCCAGCGTCACCGTGGATGTGGTGGAGCAGAACGAGTCCCATGTGCTCCCGCTGCTGATCGGCCTGGGCGCCCTGGCTCTGCTGCTGATTCTGGGTGTCATCATCCTTCTGGTTCGTCGCCGTCGCTGAATTCCTGTTCAAAACAAGCTTATCCCCGCTGTGCACTTCAAGGGCACAGCGGGGATTTTTTCTGCCTTTATCAGGAATCTGCCGCAGGCATCACGCCCCGCCGGCAGGCGCCACGGCCTCCAGTCCCAGCTGCCCGGCGTAGGACTGGAACACCTCCAGGAGTCCGGCGGTGTAGGCCGCGTAGTTTTCCGGCGCGTACACATAGTCCTCCCGGTCTGCCTTGAGCGTCAGCATCTGCTCCAGATAGGCGGTGATGGGTACAAAGTGGCCGATGTCATCCTCCAGCCCTTTGGTGTAGGCCAGCAGGTAGGGCACCTGGAGCTTGTTGACGGTGACGGTCTCGCCCTCGGCGTTGACATAGGTGATGCTGTTCTCGCTGTCGACGGCGTATTCCGTCTCGATGTTCGGAAAGGCTTCAGAGACCAGCTCCCCGTACAGGGCGACGAACTCGCTGCTGTTGTCGCGGATGTGCAGGTCCTTCTCATAGCCCCAGAACTTCCGGGCATAGCCGCCGTCCAGCTTGGTGTCAAAGTTGTAGACAGTCACGTGGTTTGCCACGGCGTAATCGTTGATGAGCTTGATGACCGCCTGGGTGTTGCCGCACCAGCTGCCGCCCAGCAGGATCAGATAACTGCCCTCCTGCTCCAGCAGCCACCGGAGCTGCTTATAGGTGACGGTCTCGATGTGGATGGGCTCGCCGGGTGCGAAGAGCTCTTCCCCGGACTTCTCGTTGTAGGCAAGGCGGATATAGTCCCCATCGCTGAAGGTGCTCAGTTCCACGGCACTGACCGCCTCAAAGACGCGCTCGCGCAGGATCTGCTTGTAGGCCGCGACGGCATCCCCATTTTCCTTCTCGCCGTCCACAAAGTCTTCCCGCACCTTCATCAGCTCCAGGCCAGCCGCAATGGGTGCTGCCTCGCCCTCCTCGCTCACATGGTCCTTGTTGTACAGGAACAGGAAGGGCACCTGCACCTTCGGCACCGTCACGTCCGTACCGGCCGCGTCGGTATAGGTGAGGGCGGACTCGCTGTCCACGGTGTATTCCACAAAGTCGTTCAGGTTGGTGAGATAGCGGGTCACCAGCTCCCCATAGAGATAGTTGTAGAGGCTGCCGCTGATGAGCGCGTCCTTGGAACTTGCGCCGTTGGTCTCCCGGATATGGCTTGCGCGGCTGCTGCCGTCCAGGCGGAAATCCAGATTGTAGATGGTGTCCACCCCGTACTCCTTGGCCACCTCATTGATGTAGCCGATCACCGGCGTGGTGTTGCCGCACCAGCTGCCGCCCAGCAGGATCAGATAGTTTCCCTCCTGCTGGAAGAGATAGACGGCTTCCTCCCAGGTGAGCGAGCGATAGACGGAATCTGCGTCGTTCAGATAGGCGTAGTCGCTGTTGTAGTAGGCCTTCTGCAGGTCAAGGTTTTCATCGGAGGACCGGAATTCCCCCTCGGCAAGCGCGGGGACAGACAGGGAGAGCAGCAGCAAAGCGGCTGTGAGGATCGATAAAAAGCGTTTCATGTTGAGTCTTCCTTTCCTTTGTTTTATGGGTTATGGGCAAAGCTCCGGCGCCGCCACAAGCTGCGGCGCGGCCACGACAGGCGGCTGTGCGGCGGCGTCCGGCCCGTATTTGGCCCTGGCCGCCTCCAGATCCGCATAGTTTTTTACAAGCGGTGCGTCCTCCTCGCTCAGGCAGGAGGCGAAAGCCTCCTCCGCCCGGGCGAGTTTTTCTTCAATGATTTCAGTGGCTTCCTTGTCCCGGATTGCCAGGTACATGTCCTTGATGGCCAGCTTCACATATTCCACCTTGGCGTCTTTCAAGACCTGCAGCTGCGGGAGTTTTTCCTCCAGGTGCAGGTTCTCGTCGGCCGCGGCCAGTGCCGCGTCCGCCGCATCCAGGCGGGCTTTCGTCTCGTCGGAGTATTCCACCCGGCCGATGGCTTCGATGGCGTCGGTGATCCGCCGGGCCTGCCAGCGCGCGGAGAAATATGCCAGAGCCCCCAGCACCAGCGCCAGGACCAGCAGCAAAAGCAATAGCCGGATCGGTTTTTTCATCTTTCCGTCCCCTCCTTCTCCCCCAGTCCGCTGCGCTCCGCCACGACCGCGGAGGCGATCGCCGCGCTGGAGACGTTGTCCGTCGTGCGGATCATATCCGATATGGTGTTGATCGGGATCATCAGCACCACCGCCCCCACCGGAAGCCCCACCGCACTGAACAGCGCGATGGCCGAGACCACCGCGATCCCCGGTACGCCGGCGCTGCCCACAGAGAGGAACAGGGTGATTACCGCAAGGCTCAGGTATTCACCAAAACCCCATGGCAACCCGACTGCATGCACATAAAACAGCGCCAGCAGCACAGGCCACACGCAGGTGCAGCCGGGCATGCCGATGGTGGTTCCCAGCGAGGCGGTGAAGTCCGCCACCTCCCCGGCGACCCCGGCGCCCTCTTTCAGGCAGCGGATCGTGACGGGCAGGGTCCCCACGCTGGACTGGGTGGTGAAGGCCGTGGCCTGGGCGGGGAAGATCGCGCGGAAAAAGTGCAGCGGAGAGCGCCGGGCCGCCAGGCGGACCAGCAGTCCGCCCAGCACATAGATGTGCAGCAGGCATACGCCGTAGATCACGCCCACCAGGACCAGCAGCTGCAGGATGGCCTGCCGGCTTTGGAGCAGTCTGCTGGCGGAGTCTGCAATCAGGCACAGGACCGCATAGGGGGTCAGGTCGATGACCGCCTCCAGAATCCTGAACACGATCCGCTTTGCCGCCTCCACCAGGTCGGCAAAGGCTTTCACCTTCTCCTCCCCCTCCTGCCGGGCGATTGCCAGGTAGGCCGCAGCCGCGGCGATACCGGTCAGGATAATGGCGGGCACATTGTTAGCCGCCAGGTCCCCCGCCAGATTTTCAGGGAACAGGGCCTCCAGCACCCGGTCAAAGGACTGGGTCAGCCCCGCATAGGCGGCCACCGTGCCGCTGTCCAGGGAATCCAGCTCCGAGAAAACGGTGCCGG
This sequence comes from uncultured Clostridia bacterium, assembly GCA_947167435.1. The sequence continues at coordinate 30,661 of CAMVIC010000002.1, forward strand.
CCTCACTGCCGATGTGCAGCAGCTGCCCGGCCAGGAGGCTGAGCAGGATGGCCGTCAGGGCCTGGAACAGCAGCCAGAACACCGACTGCAGGGCGATCTTTTTGGCGTTGCCCCGGCCACTGAGACTGATAAAGCCGGAGATGATGGAGAGAAAAATCACCGGCGCAACCAGCAGCTTGAGCAGCTTGATATACAGGCGGCCCAGCAGATTCACCCAGATCAGCCAGGCGTTGTTTTCTGAGGAGAAGATCATGCCGATCCCTACGCCCAGCGCCATCGCCAGCAGGATGACCAGCGTCCAGTTGATGCGCTCAGCCAGCAGATACAGCAGCACAAATGCAAGCAGGACCAAGTCAAGCGCCAGAAATGGCATCCAGTGGACCGACAGCAAAACATTCATCATTTCATCTTCTTCCTTTCCGATGATTCCGCTCTACAATCAGGCGCGTTGATTTGTCTGCTTGAAGGATTGCATATGCCGAGACGACATCGCTCCGCGCCTGGCAGCCCTGCGGCAAACAGAAAACGATCCATAATATCACCTGCAAAACAAAAATCCGGGGAGCCCCGCGGGCTCCCCGGTCCTGCACAAGTACGGTGGGAGAACTCAAACGGGCACGGCAAAGCGCGTGTGCATATCACAGCACACGTCACAACACACCATGCAGCTGAAGCTTGCCTTACGCATTGACCCGTTCTCCTTTAACCCATTTTTCCCATCGGGATAGTATGTTTATACTACAGACTTCTCCCTTTGTCAAGTCTTTTTTCATTCGCTCGGGCACTGCTGCCGGGCGGTCCCTCTCAGCCCCGCAAAGCCTGTCCCATATCCCGTTCGCCCTGCAAACACTTCCACCGTATCTGACGGAAGAACGGTATTATTCATAACAGTCCGGCCGGCGAAGCTGGGTATAGGGCTTCGCGTCCCTGATCTCGCGGGCGCGGGACAGGTCCAGCTGGCACAGCAGCAGCGTCTCCTCCGCCCCGGCCAGCGCCAGGGTCGACCCGTCCGGCCCGCAGACCAGGGACTCCCCGGAAAAGTACATGCCGTCCTCCTGCCCAACCCGGTTGCACATAGCGGAAAAAACGCTGTTTTGAAAGGCCTGGATCTTAATCTCCCACTGAAACAGCGCTGAAGGCTCCGCGCTGGTGTTGGCCGTTGGGATCAGAATCAGCTCCGCGCCCCGCAAGGCCTCGGTGCGAATGCTCTCCGGGTAGTGCCGGTCGAAACACACCACGATCCCGATCTTCCCCAGCTCGGTGTCAAACACGGAAAAGCCCTCCTCCGACGGGGTGTAGTAGTCCTGCTCATAAAGGCAGGGGCACTGGGCGATATGCACCATCTTCTGCCGCCCGACAATCTGGCCCTCCCGGTCAATGAGAAGGCTGGTGTCATATGCCTTTCCGCCATAGCGGAGATAGAGATTCGGCGCGGCATAGATCCGGGCCTCCCGGCAGGCTTCCCGGATCGCCCGGACCGCCGTGTCCTCTTCTCCC
>CAMVIC010000003.1 GCA_947167435.1 uncultured Clostridia bacterium
CGTCTTTGCAGACACCAAGCTGCCAAACTTCCGCTTTCTGACCCTGGACGACCTGGACGATTCCCTGCCTCTGCTGGACTATATCACGCCCAACGAGGACGAGGCCCGGTATTACACCGGGAAAGAGCGGCCGGAGGACATGGCGGAGGAGTTTCTGCGCCGGGGCGTCCGGAACGTGATCATCAAGCTGGGCAAAAAGGGCTGCTGTTTTCAAAACCGGGAGCGCAGCTTGTCCCTGCCTGCCTTCCCCATCCGGGCGGTGGACGCCACCGGCGCGGGGGATAACTTTGTGGCGGGCTTCGCCGGGGAGCTTCTGCGGGGCGCCCCGGTGGAGGAGGCGCTGCGCTTTGCCAACGCCTGCGGCGCCATCTGCACCACCGCCGTGGGCGCGGGTACGGCGCTGCAAAGCCGTCAGCAGGTGCTGCGCTTTCTGGCGGAGCTCTGATCCCGTCAGGATTTCGCCGCCGGAGCCGATCTGATTCGAGTCCGGCGGCGTTCTTTGTGTGATGCCGAAAACTGCACGTAAAACGAAACAAAATTCTTGCAGGAAGCGCCTTTTCCCGGTATACTTAAGTTACAATGGCAGACGCCAAATTTACCAAGGAGGAATGCTTATGTCCAAAAATCTGTCCAGACGCGATTTCCTGAAGGGCACCGCCGCCACCGTAGCCGGCGCCGCCGCCCTGGGCCTGGTCGGCCTGAACGTTCCCTCTGCCCGCGCCGAGGAAGCCCCCGAGGAAGAATACCTCACCGCGGAATCCTACGCCAACAGAAAATGGAAATTTGAGGTCATGCCCAAGGAGTATCCGATCCCCGACGATCAGATCTCCCAGGTGTTCACCAACGAAGTCGTGGTCGTCGGCTCCGGTATGTCCGGCCTGACCACCGCTGTCTCCGCCCAGGAGGGCGGCGCGGACGTGCGCGTCATCTCCGCAGGCGCCCGGGCCATCAGCCGCGGCGGCTCCAACCATGCCATCGGCTCCAAGAAGCAGAAGGAGCTGGGCATCGACTACAGCCCCGACACCGAGAGCGGCCGTCATGCCGCCAAGGTAGAGAAGCACTCCGCCTCCTGCTACATTGACGAGAGAAAGTGGTCCAACTGGATCAACCACTCCGGCGAAGCTATGGACTGGATGATCGACAAGATGGCCAGCAAGGGCCTGCACGTCTCCCTGGAGCCGGGCTATGTGGACCCGGACGGCATTCTGACCGTTCCTCCCGGATCCCACAGCTTCTGGAACGAGAAGCAACCCTTCGGCATGCTCTTCGGCGCTCCTCTCTGCGCCCAGGCCTATGCCGACATCTTCACCGAAAACGGCGGCGTCATCGACTTCAAGACCAAGGCCCTGTACCTGGTCCGCGACGACAACAACACCGGCCGTGTCTCCGCCGTGGTCGCCCAGAATCTGGACACCGGCGAGTACATCAAGTACGAGGCCACCAAGGCCGTCGTCCTGGCCACCGGCGACTTCTCCAAGGACCCGGACATGATGGCCAAGTATGCCCCCTGGGCCTGGAAGCTGTACAAGAACTCCATCGATACCACCAAGGTCAACTACGATGTGGAGCTGGCCTACAACGGCCTGTACGCCGGCGACGGCCACAAGATGGGCCTGTGGGTCGGCGCAGGCTGGCAGAAGACCTATCCCAACGCCCCCATGATCAACTGCGGCGCAGGCGGCCCCACCGTCAACTCCATCGATAACTTCTGGGGCATCAACCTGACCAGCGACGGCCGCCGTTACCACAACGAGGTCACCAACTTCTCCTACGGCGCCATCGCCCTGCTGCAGCTGCCCGACCACATCGCCTTCTCCGTGTGGGATTCCCAGTACGCCTACATTCAGGACAAGTGGGAGACCTTCGGCTGCACCGTGAACGACGAAAACGGCATTCTGCCCCAGACGCCCGAGCAGCTGGTCGCCGGCTGGGAAGCCAATGTAGAGGCCGGTTCCTACTGGAAGGCCGACACCATCGAGGAGCTGGTCGACATGATGGGCTTCACCGGTCAGGCCCGTGAGAACGCCATCAAGTCCATCAACGACTACACCCGCTATGCCGAGCAGGGCTGCGACGAGGAGTTCCACGTGGCTCCCTCCGCGCTGCACCCCATCAAGACGCCTCCCTTCTACGCCACCCGTACCCGCTTCGGCATGAACGCCATGACCTTCCTGTGCGTCACCGGCGGTCTGCGCACCAACGAGTACATGCAGGTCTGCCAGGATGACGACACGCCCATCGACGGTCTGTTCAACACCGGCATCATGACCGGCGACTACTACGCCGGCACCTACAACTTCGTCATGCCCGGCCAGAACCTGGGCGGCGTTTGCAACTGCCTGTCCTATGTGCTGGGCAAACGCCTGGCCGACAAGGACTTTGTCTTCCCCTCCGGCCCCATCACCCGTATGAGCACCGTGGAGGAAGAGTCCATCCAGAACGACGGCAGCATGTTCGCGGCCATGTCCGGCGGCGGCGACGAGGCTCCCGCTTACGCCGACGGCGTCTATGAGGGCGTCGGCAACGGCGGCATGGGCGGCAAGATTACCGTCACCGTCACCATCGAGGGCGGCAAGATCGTCTCCGTGGAGTATCAGGACAACGAGACGGCCGAGATCGGCGGCATGGCTCTGCCCACCCTGGTGCAGCAGGCCATCGCCAACAACGGCATGGTCGACGGCGTGGCCGGCGCGTCCATGACCTCCGGCGCCTTCCGCGCGGCAATTGCCGACGCGCTGAGCAAGGCCGCCGTGTAAGCACGGTTTCAAGCATTTCCCCAACGGGCTCCGCACGATGTGCGGAGCCCGTTTTTATTCCCGCCGCGCCGCTTTCTCCTGAAAACTAAAAACCAAAAAAGCTCCGGGGCCAAACAGCCTCGGAGCTTCTTTTCAAAGCATATCCGCCAGGTCGCAGATCAGTTTTTCGCTCTTCTCCCAGCCCAGACAGGGGTCGGTGATGGACTTGCCGTAGCAGCCGCCGCCCACCGGCTGGGCGCCGTCCTCCAGATAGCTCTCCACCATCAGTCCCTTCACCAGCTTTCCCACGTTTGCGTTGAGCTGCCGGTTGTGCAGAATCTCCTTGGAAATGCGGATCTGCTCCAGGTACTTCTTGCCGGAGTTGGAGTGGTTCACGTCGATGATGACGGCGGGGTTTGTCAGTTCCGGGTGCTTTTCATAGAACTCGCTGACCAGCAGGATGTCCTCATAGTGATAGTTGGGGTGGGCCTGGCCGTGTTTGTTCACATAGCCGCGCAGGATCGCGTGGGCATAGGGGTTGCCCTGGGAGTGGACCTCCCAGCCCCGGTAGATGAAGGTGTGGCCGTCCTGGGCGGCGGTGATGGCGTTCATCATCACGGAATAGTCGCCGGAGGTGGGGTTCTTCATCCCCACGGGCACCTCGATGCCGCTGGCGGTAAGGCGGTGCTGCTGGTTCTCCACCGAGCGGGCGCCCACCGCCACATAGGCCAGGATATCGTCCAGATACTTGTAGTTTTCCGTATACAGCATCTCGTCCGCACAGGTAAAGCCTGTCTCCTGCACGATACGCATGTGCATCTCCCGGATGGCGATCAGGCCCTTGAACATGTCCGGCTTGTGCTCCGGGTCCGGCTGATGGAGCATGCCCTTATACCCCTTGCCGGTGGTACGGGGCTTGTTGGTATAGCAGCGTGGGACGATGAAGATTTTATCCTTCACCCGCTCCTGTACCCTCTGCAGCCGGTGCATGTAATCCAGCACGCTGTCCAGCCGGTCGGCGGAGCAGGGGCCGATGATCAGCAGCAGCCGATCGTCCAATCCGGAGAGGATGTCCTTCAGCTGCCGGTCCCGCTCGGCAAAGCAGCGGCCCATCTCCTCCGTCAGGGGGTACATCTTCTTGACCTCCGCGGGGATGGTCAGCTTGCGCACAAATTCCATGTTCATGGGTTTTCTCTCCTTAATTCTCAGGGTTTGCTTTCCGGCAGGCTGTCCACAAAGCGGCTGGCGCTCTCCTCGTCCGAAAATCCGACCATGATCTCATTGAGGGTGATACGGATGGAGAAGGGGCCCCAGCCATTGGGCGCCTCAACGGGAATGACGGATATACCGTCAATGGCGGTTGGGACATCCAGCATCACCAGGGCATTGCCGGCCTGTCCGTCCGTATAGCTGTACGCTTCTCCGAAATACCAGTTTTCCGTCCCGGCCTCCCGCCAGACAGTGGACCAGCTCACATCGGAGAGATCAGAACCCTCCACCGCGGTGATGGTGATGGGCACACGCAGACGGCTGCAGTTTTCGATGGGCTGCTCAAAAAGGAAGCTGGCCAGATCGCTGCCATTCTGATAAAAATCCATGCTGATCGTCCGGAAGCCAAAGCGTTCTCCCGCAACCAGAGGATCAAAATCCTCCATCTTCACCACATAGAACACCCGCTCTTCCCCAGCTGTCCCGCCGGCCGAGCCTGCTCCGCCGGAAGGGGCCGCCCCGCCGGTCTCAATCTCCGCCTGGGCGAAATACTGTCTCCAGGCCTCACTCCCGGTGTCGATCACAAGCTCGTTTTCCACCCGGTAGAGCAGGCCGTCCGGGTCAAAGCACATCCGAAACCAGCTCATAGGGCACAGCTCGTCAAAGCCAGGCCAGGTTTTCACTTCCAGCCGCAGGGCGGCCGATTCCAGGCTGCCGAAGTCGCCCATGCCCAGCAGGAGGGCTTCAGAGCTGAGCCTGCCCCTGCCATTCGTCAGCTCGGTTATGGATGCGACGACGTTTTCCCCGTTGATCTGCCCCTCGTTTCCGTGAAGCCACAGGCCGCAGTCTCCCGCATTATCCAGGGTATAATACAGCTTCACCAGTCCCGAGTCCACCAGATATCCCAGGAGCTTCAGCTCCAGCGCCCTCTCCGAAAGGACCTTCCGGTCCAGTCTGACGGCGTGAAACACCCGCGTCCGCTCATCCCGGAGCGATACGGAGGTCGGGGCGCCCTTCACACGGAAACTGCCGTCCTCATTTTCCGCGCTCAGCTCCAGGATAAAGCTCTCGATGGTTTCGATGCCCAGCAGCCCCATCAGCTCGCCTTCCAGATACAGCTCGCATCTTGTGCTGCCTCCCGGCGCAAGCTCTTCAAAGATGGTGGTGGAAAGGGGCTCCCCGTTGATCACCACCGATTCCGTGGTAAAGGTCACAGTCTCCGCGCTGTTGTTTTCCAGCTCTATGAGGACGACTTCGCTGTTTTTCTCGTCCGCTGAGTACCCGACCGCCCAGGCTGAAAGTCCGCTCTCATCCAGAAGCAGTGTGGGCGTCAGACTCACCGTGCCGTGGGAGACTTCCCCGGAGTCTCTGCTCCCGGCAGTGGCCTCCCGGTCAAGGGCGCGCACGTCCTCCGGCTTCTCCGCCGGCAGGAAGAGCTCCCCCTGTACGGTGCCGCCGTTTACGCGCAGGGCGTTTCCCTCCCGCAGGGCGGAAAAGACGGTGTCGCTGTAGTGACTGCTCCCCAGCATTCGCAGGCGGAAGCCGTCTGTCGTCGTCTCATAGCTGCCGGCAAAGCGCAGGCCGTTCTGGTACCAGTAGCAGCGGCCGTCCGGCTCCATGCAGAAGGAATAAACCCCGCTCTCGCTGCGATAATAAGGGGATTCTGCCTCTGTCTGGCCGCCAAGACTCTGCCGCGTCCCGCTCTTGCTTAGCTTTTCCCGTACGTCGTCCGCCGCGGCGCTGCCTCCCGGTCCCGTCAGGATCCCGAGAAGGATCGTCATGCACAGCATCAGGCAGATTCGCCTGAAGGCGCGGCAACGTCTTTTTCTCTCTCTTCCCTGCCACATGGCTGCAGCCTCCCCTGTCGGCTTCGTTTTTCCCGTATGAACGGGTTTTTGCCTATTATATCGGACGGCTTTCCGGAAATCAATATTGTACTTTCGCCCGGACTGTGATATTTTTAGGGAAACGACAGGAGGAAAAATATGGACGAATTCAGACCCGGCCGTTACCGGCATTTCAAAGGCAAGGAATATGAGCTGCTGTACCTGGCCCGGCACTCGGAGACGCTGGAGCCCATGGTGGTCTATCGGGCGCTGTACGGCGAACAGGGCGTCTGGGTGCGGCCCGCCTCCATGTGGAACGAGATTGTGGAGCGGGACGGGCAGCGCTTTCGCCGCTTCACCTGGATCGGGGAGGACGGGGCATGAGCGCCTTTGAGAGCATCGACGTGCACAACATGACCCGGGTGCAGGCCATCACCGCCATCGACGCCAGGCTGCGCCGCTGCAAGGGGGACGTATACAGCCTGAAGGTCATCCACGGCTTTCACGGCGGCACCGTGCTGCGGGACGCCGTGCGCAAGCATTACGCCGACCACCCGAAGGTAAAGCGCATTGAGCTGGGCCTCAACCAGGGCGAGACAGACCTGATTCTGCGGGAACTGTAAGGCAAAAAACGGACCGGAAGCCATTTGCTTCCCGGTCCGTTTTGACATTTTCCCCAATTTTGCCAACTTCTTTTTGTGCCCCATGCACAAAAGTTTGGTTGTTTTTTCTCTTGCAATTTCCGGGGGAAAGACTAAAATAGGGCACTCGAAAGGGAAACGGGCACCGTGCCCGCTCCCTTCCCCATTCCAACGGCAGCGCCGCGTGGGCGGCGTTTTTTCAGGCATCGAGGTGTTCCTATGACAAGAGATATGACCACAGGCTCTCCCCTCTCCCGCATTCTGGCATTCTGTGCCCCTCTGTTGGTGGGGAACCTGTTTCAGCAGTTTTACAACCTGGCCGACAGCATCCTGGTGGGCCGCATTCTGGGCGTCAACGCCTTTGCCGCCGTGGGCTCCACCGGCGCGCTGAGCTTTCTGATCCTGGGCTTCGCCCTGGGCATCTGCTCGGGCTTTGCCATCCCCATCGCCCAGAGCTTCGGCGCCGGGGACGAGGAGGCGGTGCGCAGCCGCACCGGCCAGCTGGTCTGGCTGGGCCTGCTGTTCAGCGGCCTCATCACCCTGGCCACCTTCTTCTGGACCGACGACATCCTGCGTCTGATCCGCACCCCGGCGGAGATTTTTGACGACGCCTACCGCTACATTTTCGTGGTGTTCATGGGCACCGCCGCCATGATTCTCTATAATCTCAGCTCCAGCGTGCTCCGTGCCCTGGGCGACAGCCGCACCCCGCTTTTCTTTCTGATCATCGCGGTGGTGGTAAACGTATTTCTGGACCTGCTCTTCATGCGCAGCTTTCACATGGGCGTGGAGGGGGCGGCCCTGGCCACCGTGATTTCTCAGGCGGCCTCCGGCCTTGCCTGCCTCGTCTATATCCGCCTGCGGGTGCCCATGCTGCGCCTGAGCGCCCGGAACCTGCGCCCCAACCTGCGGCGCATGGGCCTGATCGCCGCCGTGGGCGTGCCCATGGGGCTGCAGTTTTCCATCACCGCCGTGGGCTCCATCATCCTGCAGAGCGCCGTCAACGGTCTGGGCGCCTCGGCGGTGGCGGCGGTCTCCGCCGGCGCCAAGGTCCACAACATCGTGGCCGCCCCCCTGGAGACCTGCGGCGTGGCCATGTCCACCTACTGCGGGCAGAACCTGGGCGCCGGGCAGATTCGGCGCATCCGGGACGGCATCCGCACCGGCACCGCGGTATCCTTTCTCTACTGCGCCTTTGGCTTTACCGTCAACTGCCTTGCGGGCAACGCCATCGCCATGCTGTTTGTAGACCCCTCCGAGACGCTGATTCTGCGGGAGGTGCACCGCTATCTGGTGGCCGTGGGCGCTGCCTATCCCATGCTGGCCATTATTTTTGTGTTCCGCAACGGTCTGCAGGGCATGGGCTATTCCCGGCAGGCCATGGGCGCGGGGCTGGCCGAGCTGATCGCCCGGGTCCTGGTGGCCTTTGGCTTTGTGGGCCGCTACGGATTTCAGGCGGTATGCTTTGCAAACCCCACCGCCTGGCTCTTTGCCGACGCGATTCTGCTGGTGCTTTACCGCAGGGTAATCCACAGGCTGAACCAGCGCATGCCGGAATCGGCCCCGGAGGACGTTCCGGCCACGGCGCAGCTGGAGCATGCCGCCGCAAAATAAGCTTATCAAAGATAATAAGATTATACCCCGCTACCACACCGGCAGCGGGATTTTTTATTTGAAATACAGGCGCATATGGAATATAATAATAGAGTTACAATTCTTTATCGGGAGCAAACGGAAACGCGGAGAGAGCCTATGAACGCCGAAGAATTTCAGTGGAGCGCCTGTCTGGAGCAGATCGTCGCCTGGTACGCGGGCAACCGTCGGGTTCTGCCCTGGCGGGAGGACGCGCAGCCCTATCGGGTCTGGGTTTCCGAGATCATGCTGCAGCAGACCCGCATCGAGGCGGTAATCCCCTATTACCACCGCTTTCTTGCCGCCCTGCCCACGGTGGCAGACCTGGCGGCGGTGGAGGACGAGAAGCTGATGAAGCTCTGGGAGGGGCTGGGCTACTACAGCCGGGCGCGGAACCTGAAAAAGGCCGCTCAACGCATTCTGACAGATTTCGGCGGACAGCTGCCCTCCACGGCAGAGGAGCTGAAAAGTCTCCCCGGAATCGGGGACTATACCGCCGGCGCCATCGCCTCCATCGCCTTCGGTCAGCCGGAGCCCGCGGTGGACGGGAACGTGCTGCGGGTGATGACCCGGCTGCTGGCCTGGGACGCGGACGTCGCCTCCCCAAAAACCAAAGCGGAAATGGTCCGCCTGCTGAGGCAGCACTATCCCGCCGGTGAGGCCGCGGGGCTGCTCACCGAGGGCATTATGGAGCTGGGCGAGACCCTGTGCATCCCCAACGGGCAGGCGCACTGCGAACAGTGCCCGGTGCACCGCTTCTGCCGGGCGCGGCTTTCCGACCGGGTGGAGCGCTACCCGGTCAAAGCGCCGAAGAAGGACCGGCGGGTCGAAGAGCGCAGCGTGCTGCTGCTGCACTGCGGCGGACGGTACGCAATCCGCCGCCGCCCGCCTGCGGGACTGCTGGCGGGACTCTGGGAGTATCCCGGCGTGGACGGCTTTCTCTCGCCGGAGGCGCTCTCCTCCCTTCTGGCGGACTGGGGGCTGCGGGTGAGGGAGCTTCAGCCCCTCGGCAGGGCCAGGCACGTCTTTACCCATGTGGAATGGCACATGGAGGGCTATCTTGTCCAGTGTGAGGCGCCCGGCGGCGACTTTGTATGGCTGCCCGGCGGGGAAATCCGGGAGCGTTACTCCATTCCCACAGCCTTTCGCTTCCTCACCGCCCGGCTGGAGACCGAAGCACCTCCGGCGGTCGAATGACCGCGGACTGCTTTTTTCTGCAGGCGGCCGGAGAAATCGTTCTCCGCAAAATCCCGGATTTTGCAGGACTTTCTCTTGAATTGAGTGGAGAAATCCTGTATAATATTTATTCTGAAAATAATGGATGATTCTGTCCGTTCCTATCTGAGTCTTTGCGGGAGGTAACAAGCGCCCGATGAACAACGAAGGCAAAAAAACCGAACAGGACCTGCTCTCCGCTCTGGCAGATGCAGTGGAGGATTCGGTCCTGAACGCCGGCACGGCCGACAGGCCCGATCTCTCCAAGGTTTTGATGGCAGGCGAAGAGGCCTTCCCTGTCCGAAAGCGGGGTACGGGTCTGTCCGGTCTTTCCCTGGAGGATGAGAAGAAGGAGAAAAGCCCGGAGGAGCTGGCTGCCGAGGCGCAGGCCCGGAGAGCCGCTTTTGAGGAGCTGGCCGCCGACCCGAAGCTGAAGGCGCTGGATGAGCGGGCAGCCGAGGAGGAAAAGCGCCTCGGCCATCACCGCCATCACCATGGCGAGCCCGAACCGGCGATAGCCCCCGCGCCCGAGGCAGAGAAGCCCGAGCCATCCGTCGGGTCGGAAGTCCCGGCAGTGGAAGAGGAACTGATTCCCGCAGTGCCCCCACCGGTCACGCCTGACCGGCAGGAGGTGGCTGAGGCGGAGGAACTTCTGAGCAGCGAGGCCTTTGCCGAGGATTCGATTCCTACGGAAGAGCTGGCGTCCTTCATCCCGGACGAAGCTGCGGCGGAGCCGACGAAAGCGGCCGCGGATCCCGCGCTGGAGGCGGAGGCGATTCCGGAAGCGGAGACGCCCGCACCGGAAAAGGAAGAACAGGCCGCCCCGACGCCGGAGGCGCCCGCAGAAAAACCTGAGCCGGAAGCCCCCGCAGCAGTGGAATCGGCGGCGCCGGCACCGGAGGCCCCCGCAAAAGCGGAGACGCCTGCGATAGCGCCGGAAGCGCCTGCGGACGAGCTGAAGGCGGAGACGCCGGCGCCCGAGCAGGCGGCCGAGGCAGAGAGCGCGTCCCACGCGGCGGAGAAAAAGCCCCGCTCCAAAGCCGGCAAGGTGCTCACCAGCACCCTCTGCATCCTGCTGGAGACGATTCTGCTGGTGGCGGTGGCCCTGTACGGCGTCATGTTCCTGCTGGCCAGAGGTCCCTCCGGCACCGCCAGCCGTCTGTTTGTCCGCTCCGTGCGGGAGACCAGCGCCGTCGGCTTTCTGGCGAACCTCTATTTCAGCGAGGAAGAGATTCAGGCCCTCATGTCCGCCCCCGGCGAGGCGGAATACGTGGCCACCGATACCAATCTGATCTCCATGACCTCGGTTCCCGAGGATTCCGCCCAGCCTGACGCCTGGGGCTTTGTGGACGAGGACGGAGACGGCATCATTCTCGACCCGGTCAAGGGCGAGGGTTATTCCGGCTATATGATGATCGTGCTGGATCCCTCCCGGGTGATTCTGGGCAGCAATCCCTCCGCATACGGCGGCCGGGGCTACACGGTGGAGGAATTTGTGCAGATGTACGACGCGGTGGCCGGCATCAACGGCGGCGCGTTTCTGGACGAAAACGGCATGGGCACCGGCGCCTATCCGGACGGCCTGGTCATCTACGAGGGCCAGACCTACAACTGGGGTGTCAAGCAGGGCTTTGCCGGCATCGACGACAAGCACATTCTCCACGTGGGCTGCCAGAGTCTGGAAGACGCGGTGGCCGCCAACATCCAGTATGGCGCAAGCTACGGGCCCGTGCTGGTCCTGAACGGGCAGATGACCGGTGACGACACGCTGGAGAGCGGCCTGAACCCCCGCACCGCCATCGGCCAGCGCTCCGACGGCGCTTTCCTGCTGCTGGTAATCGACGGGCGGCAGGTGATCAGCCTGGGCGCCACTTATCTGGACGAGGCGGAGATCATGCTCCGCTACGGCGCGGTCAATGCCATCAACCTGGACGGCGGCTCCTCCAGCATGATGTATTACAACGGAGCCTATGTGAACAATTCCGCCTCCGTGGTCGGCATCCGTCCGATTCCCACCTCCTTCATTGTGCTGAAGGAAGGCCGCAATTAAGCGCCGGGCTTTTCCCGGCACCGAGGTGAAGTCCATGAACAAACCCCGCAGAAGTCTTCTGCTGGCGATGATGATTTACGCGCTGGTTTTTGTCCTGCTGCTGATCGGCGCTCTGTTTCTGTTCACAAATTACCTTTCCGACTATGAAAACTCCCGCCCCGCCAACGTGGTGCGCCTCTATCACCGTACCATGTCGGACGAGGATATCGACCGGCTGTCCGACGATCTGATCTCCGGTCTCAACACCCAGATTGTCAACGAAGAGAAATGCCGGGAGTATATCCGCGCGCTGGTCGCCACCGCCGAGGTCATCAAATCCCGGGACGACTCCAACGACGAGCAGATCGTCTATCTGCTGCGCAGCGGCGACCGGACTCTGGGCAAGCTGGTGCTGCGGCCGGAGGAGAAGAGCCGCTACGGCTTCACCCACTACTCCGTCACGCCGGAGGACTTCGATTTCTCCTATCTGCGCCACCAGCAGCAGTTCACGGTTCCCGAGGGCTGGACCATCCGCTGCAACGGCAAGGCGCTGGGCGCGGACCGGATCGTCTCCGCCGACGGGCAATACCGGGTGCTGGAGGAGTTCTATGACGACGCGGAGTACCCCCTGCCCCATCTGATTACCTACGACACCGGCCTGTACATGCTGGATCTGAACGTGCAGTACTTCGACCCCCAGGGCCGCGAGGTGGCACAGCCCAGCGAGGACCTGTTTGCCAACAACTGCAGCGAGGCGGAGGTGGCCGCCGTAACCGGGCTTGCCTATCAGTTTGTGGACGCCTATATCGCCTATTCCTCCAACTCCAACCAGAATACCGCCGGCAACTATTACCGGCTGGTCAGCCTGATCGTAGAGGGCAGCACCCTGCAAAAGCGCATGCGCTATGCGGTGGACGGCCTCAGCTGGGCCAGCAGCATGGGCGACGAGCTGCAGAGCATTGACTTTCACCACGTCATGAACCTGGGCAGCGGCTACTATCTCTGCGACCTCACCTATTACAACAACACCATCGGCCGCAAGGGCCTGGTCACCACGGAAAACAATCTGAAGCTCATCCTGGTGGGCAGCACGGACTCCCTGCTGGTTACGGCCATGAGCAGCTACTGATTCTTCTATGAACAACAACACACAGAAAAAAAACCATACAAGACAAAGCCCTTCTCTCCGGCAGGGCTTTGTTTTGCTGCTGCTGGTGTGTCTGGCGGCCCTGCTCTGTGCCTGCGGGCAGCAGGGCGTGGCGGGCACGGCGGCCGAGCCCGTGGCGGAGCCCACCCCCGAGCCCACCCCGGCGCCTCCGCTTCCGGACGTGATCATCAGCGAGCTGATGCCTTCAAACAAGGCCACTCTGGCGGACGATACCGGCAGTTTCCCAGACTGGCTTGAGCTGTACAACCGTTCGGAGGAGCCGGTGGAGCTGGGCGGCTGCCTGCTCACCGCCGGGCGCAATGCCTGGACCATCCCGTCTCTTCGGCTGGAGGGGCACGGCTACGCCTTCCTGTTCTGCGACGAGACCGGCAGCGGGGAGCACTGTGCTCTGTTCAACCTCTCCGCGGAGGGCAGCACCCTCAGCCTTCGCAGCGGGGACGGACGGACCATCGATACCCTGCGCTATCCCGCGGCGGAAAAGGACCGGAGTCTGGTTCGTCAGGAGGACGGCTCGCTTCTGGTCTGCGCCCTCCCCACGCCGGGCTATGAAAACAGCGAAGCTGGCTATGAGGCCTTCCAGAGCAGCAGAGCCACCCCGGCTCTCAGCATCCAGGAGGTCTGCGTATACGACGACGGCGAGCTGGACTGGGTGGAGCTGCGCAACAACTCCGACGCCCCCATCCTCCTGAGTGACTACTGGCTTTCCGACAGCGGCAGTCAGCGCCAGCTGCTGCAGTTGACCGAGGAAACGCTGGAGCCCGGCGGCCTGTACGCCATCAGCCTCGGCAGCGGCTTTTCCCTGAGCGCCCTGCGGGACGAGCTGTATCTCAGCCGCTCCGACGGCACGCTGATGGACTATGCCGTGCTGCACGACATTCCCTACGGCGGCAGCTATGGCCGCATGCACGGGCAAAACGGCTTTTTCTACTTTGCCTCGACCGGCATCTACCGGGACCGGGACGACGGCTGCCGCTTCATCGCGGCCATGCCGGAGCCGGCGGAGCCCGACGGCGTATTCAACGACGTGCAGAGCGTAGAGGTCTCCCTCTCTGCCCCCGGCACCATCTACTACACCACCGACGGCAGCCTTCCCACGGCAAACAGCGCCGTCTATTCCGGCCCCTTCCAGTTGAGCAGCACCTGCGTCGTCCGCGCCGTCAGCGTGGAGCCCGGGAAGCTGACAAGCCCCGTGCGGGATCTGAGCTATATCATCAACGAAAATCACACGCTGCCCGTTACCAGTCTGGTGGCGGACCCGGAGGACATGTGGGGCTCCTCCGGCATCTACACCCATCCCCTGGAGGACTGGGAGGTGCCGGGCTCTCTGGCCTTCTTCGAGGAGGACGGCAGCTTCCATCAGGGCTGCAGCGTCAAGATTCACGGCGCCACCTCCCGCATCAACATGGAGAAGAAATCCTATAAGGTCAAGTTCCGGGGCGTCTTCGGCGGGGATCTGGAATACGACGTATTCCATAACGGGGTGAACACCTTCAGTTCGCTCCTGGTGCGCTCGGCCCAGGAGAGCAACTTCTCCACCCAGATCCGGGACATTGCCATGCACGAGCTGGCCCAGCAGTGCGACCCCTCCCTTCCCACCCAGGATTATCGCTATACCATCCTGTACATTAACGGCGAGTACTGGGGCATCTACGCCCTGCGGGAGGCCCACTCCCCCGAGCATTTCGCCAATCACTACGGCTACGATGCCAACCAGGTGGACATGTACAAGGAAAAATGGGCCCTGGACGGCGAGTTTGACGCCGTATACCAGTACATGCTCTACAACAACATGGCCGACGACGCAGCCTACGAATACGTCACGGGCTTTCTGGACATGGACGCGCTGGTCACCTGGTGTATCATCGAGTCCTTCAGCGGCAACATCGACATCAACTCCCCCAACGTGCGCTTCTACTATTCCTACGAGGACCACAAGCTGCACTATGCGCTGGTAGACCTAGACCTGGGCCTGTACGAGCACGGCCTGTTCACCCAATCCATCGTCCGCGGCTATGATTTCAGCAACGTCCCCCTGTATCTGTGCAACAACCAGCAGTTCCGCACGCTGATGATGGAAAAGCTGTCGGAGTATCTCCACGGGCCTCTGTCCGAGGAGAACACCATGCGCCAGATTGACCTGCTGGCAGCCGAGCTGCGGGATGAGGTCCCGCGGGACGCGGCCACCTTCGGCTATACCCCCAGCCAGTGGGAGCTGGAGCTGCAGCATTATATGTACGACTTCTTTGACAACTACGGCTTCGGCAACTACGACCTGGAGTTTGTCAATTCCGCCAAGAGCATCCTTCGCATGAGCGAGGACGACTATTACCGGCTCTTCGGCGACCTGTAAGAGGAGAAACCCATGAAGCAAAAACGAATGATCGCTCTGGTTCTGCTGCTGGCCGCGCTGCTGACAGGCTGCGGGCAGGCAGGCGCCGCGTCATCGGCTGCAGCACCCACGGAGGCTCCTTCCCCCTCCCCCAGTCCGACGCCGGAGGTTCCGGTCTATCAGCATGAATACGCCCCCGACAGCCGGGAGCTCAGTCTGGACAGCGCCGACGCGGCGGACCTGATCGCCCAGGCGGCGCGCCTGACGCAGCTGCAGCGCATCACCCTGAACGACAACGTCACGGACCTGAGCACGGTTCAGGCCCTGCAGGCCGCCTTTCCCGAGGCCGAGGTCCGGTATACGGTCACGGTCTGCGGCAGCGACGTCTCCAGCACGGAGACCACGCTGGACCTGCAGAGGCTTTCCAGCGCCGACACGGACGCTGCGGTTCAGGCCCTGGCCCTGCTGCCGGGCATTCAGCGAATCCGCCTGTCCGGCGAGAGCATGAGCTTTGCGGACGTGGGCCGCTTTCAGGCGCTGCCCTCCGCCCCGGTGGTGGACTATCCCTTCACCCTGTACGAGATCGGCTTTTCCACCGCGGACGAATTCATGGACCTGAATAACGTGCGCATCTACGACCACGGCGAGGCCCTGCGCCAGGTGCTGCCCTATATGACCGCCTGCCGGCAGGTGGACATGGAAAACTGCGGCATCCCCGACGAGGAGATGGCCGCCCTGCGCTCCGATTTTCCCGATACCAAGATCGTCTGGCGCATCTGGTTTTCCATCTACAACTGCCGCACGGACGAGACGCGGATTCTGGCCTCCATCCGCGGCATGTATCTGACCGCCGCCGCCTGCGAGGCGCTGAAATACTGCAACGAGGTCCGGTATCTGGACGTGGGCCACAACATCATTGAAGACATCTCCTTCGTGTCTTACATGCCGGAGCTGGAGGTGGCCATCGTGGCCATCAACTACTGGAGCGACGCCACGCCCCTGGCAAGCTGCCCGAAGCTGGAATACCTGGAGATTTACAACACCAATTGCACCGACCTGACGCCGCTGGCAGGGCTTACAAACCTGAAGCACCTGAACCTGGGCTGGAACTATAACCTGACCGATATCACCCCCCTCTACGGCCTCACCGGGCTGGAGCGGCTGTGGATTGGCAGCGTGCACAGTATTCCCCAGGAACAGCTGGATGAAATCCAACGCCGCCTGCCCAATACCCGCATCAACATCACCACCCCCAACCCCACCGAAGAGGGCTGGCGGGACGATCCGCGCTACGACCTGCTCAGTGAGCAGCTGGGCTATAACCTGCCGGATCCCTACACTTACTGACGAGGTCATGCCCCATGAATGAAAGTCATGCCGCTTCTGCGGCTCCCTCCGGGCGCAAAAAGACGCCGCTCTGGCTGCTGCTGCTCCTGGATCTTCTGCTGGCGGGCGCGCTGCTGTGCGTCTTCGCCCTGTTTCACCATGTAATCCCCTATACCCGCGGCGCTTCCCAGGGTCCCATCGGGACCATCCAGCGCCCGGCGGACCAGCCCTCCGGTCCGGTTGCGCTGGCCCAGGACGCGGAGAACGGCGGCAGCGAGGAGCCTGCACCGGAGCCGGAAACCGAGTCCGGCTATACGCCGATTGTTACGCCGAAACCCACCCCGGAGCCTACGCCCGAGCCCACGCCGGACACCCGCACCGAATGGCAGAAGAAATTCGCCGCCCACTTTACCGACGAGGTGGTGGTCACCGACCACTCCTACTCCAGCCCTCAGGTCTCCATCGACATCACCACCTATCAGGAAGTGATCGACGGATATAACCAGGTATTCTATGTGGCGGATATCTACATCGCCCAGGTGGAGAATTTCCAGAGCTGGGCCGGCAACGGCAGCTTTACCAGCTATTTTGCCACGCCCATGGAGGAGCTGGCCCAGAGCTGCGACGCGCTGCTGGCCATCAACGGCGACTACTGCAACGCCCAGGTCCAGTGGGGCTTCTTCGTGCGAAACGGCGAGCTGTACAACACCGATCAGACCCTCTGCGACATCTGCGTGCTCTACTATGACGGCACCATGGAGACCTACGACTGGCGGGACTACAAGGTGGACGACATTCTCGCCCGCTCTCCCTATCAGGTCTGGAAGTTCGGCCCCCAGCTGCTGGATGAAAACGGCGATCCCCTGCCCTATTTCAACACCTCCGAGGCCATCGCCATCGGCAACCCCCGCAGCGGCATCGGCTATTACGAGCCCGGCCACTACTGCTTTGTCACCTGCGACGGACGGCACGAGGAGTGGTCCCGGGGCCTGACCATCTCCCAGTACGCCCAGCTCTTCCACGACCTGGGCTGCAAGGTCGCCTATAACCTGGACGGCGGCGCCTCGGCCACCATGGCCTTTATGGGCAGCCTTTACAACCGGCAGAGCAGCGAACGAGACGTGGGCGACATCCTGATCATCAGGGAAGTCGGCCCCGCCGGGGCATAAGGAGGCGAGCGCATGAAATTTCTCGGACGCTTTCTCCCCCATCTGTCCCTGGCTCTGGCTCTGGGGCTCATCGTACTGGTCGTGCTGGACGGATATAATCCCATGATGGCCTTTCTCACCAGCCGGCCCTCCAAGATCTTCATGCTGGCGGTCTGCGTCAGCAGCGTCCTCGTGTCTCTGGTCTGCATTGTCCGGGACAGGCGGGAATAATGCTTTCCATCCGAAACAGGAGCGTATCTGACGCTCCTGTTTCAAGCTGTCGACAAAGCCGAATGGCTTTGCCGACAGAGGGGATGCAGCCTGCCGCGCGCACTCGCGCGGGGCGCTCGCACACTTGCAGGCTGAGAAGAGTTTTTTCCGAGGCGCATGTCCCCGGAAAAAACGATTCCAATTGATTTTTCGCCTGACCAGGCGAAAAACTCTGCGAGGCCTCTTGAATTTAGGTTTGTCTACAGTCTGAAACAGGAGCGTATCTGACGCTCCTGTTTTTGTTCGGGGCAAAAATCGAGAATTCTTTTCATAATTTGTAGCTTTTTCTTGTAATTCCGGGGAACTTGTCGTACAATAGGTGCGATATTCTGAACCATCAGGAGGCTTACATGAGCCAGGAACACAAGAGACGCCTGGGCGACCGCCGGGACGGCCGCTGGGTCCGGGACGTGCCCGGACTGACCACGGTGATGATGCACATCATGCCCTACCGCACCGACGCAGAGGTGTATCTGAACGATAAAATCGACGTGACGGAGCTGCTGCAGTATCTGGAAAAGAAAAACGCCTCTCACCCGGATTACAAGACCACCGTCTTTCACTGCTTCATCGTGGCCATCGCCCGGATGATCCGGGAGCGGCCCAAGATGAACCGCTTCATCCAGGGCCGGCGGATGTATGAGCGCAACGAGATCAGCCTGAGCTTCGTCGCCAAGCGCCGCTTTACCGACCACGCGGAGGAGGCCCTCATGTTCTTCACCCCCACCGGGGAGGATACGCTGGATACGCTCAGCTACCGCATCGCCGGCCAGGTGAGAGAGACCAAGAAGAGCGAGCACTCCACCGGCGGCATCGACTCGGTGATCGACGGCTTTGCCAAGATTCCCCGTCTGCTGCTGATGCTGGCCCTTCGCATCGTCCGCTATCTGGACTTCTGGGGCGTCAATCCCAAGTTCCTCACCGACGGAGACACCAACTATTCCACCGTGCTGCTGTCGAATCTGGGCAGCATCCAGGGCCCCGCGGTCTATCACCACCTGAACAACTACGGCACCAACAGCATCATGGTCACCATCGGCACCATCCACAAGGAGGAGCTGGTCATGCCCGACGGCAGCAAGCAGATCCGGGACGTGGTGGAAATCGGCGCCACGCTGGACGAGCGCATTGCCGACGGCTTCTACTTTGTGCGCAGCCTCAAGCTGGTCAAGCACATCTTCGCTCACCCCGAGCTGCTGGATCAGCCCCTGGGCCAGCCCAGCAACTTTGATTTCAAGTAAGGAAGAAGGAAACAAAAGGAATGGACACCATTACCGCCAGAACCCCCTGGGCCGCCCATCTGGGGGAAGTCCCCCTGCACCTGGATTATTTTGACGGCTCCATGTTCGAGGCCGTTGCCAAAATCGCCCGGCAGTACCCGAACAACGTGGCCTTTGATTTTATCGGAAAATCCACCACCTACAAAACCCTGGTGGCGGAGATCGAGCGCTGCGCCCGGGCCCTGAGCGCCATCGGCGTCGGCGAGGGCGACAAGGTCACCATCGCCATGCCCAACTGCCCCCAGGCCATCTATCTGTTTTACGCGGTAAACCTGGTAGGCGGCATCGCCAACATGATTCACCCCCTCTCCGCAGAGAAGGAGATCGAGTTCTATCTCAACGAGTCGGAAAGCCGCACCGCCGTCACGCTGGAGCAGTTTTACGGCAAGTTCGCCGGCATCCGCGGCAACACCCAGGTGGAGAATCTGATCCTTGCCCGGGTGGAGGACGCCCTCAGCCCGGCCAAGCGGCTGCTTTACCCCATCAAGCAGAGCATCGACGCCGCCAAAAAGCACCGCCCCCTGCCTCCCAAGGTGGACCGGGATGAGCCGGTGCTGTTCTGGAAGGACTTTCTGGCCCGGGGCGAGCGCAAGACTCTGGTGCGCGCCGTGCGCAAGGGACCGGACCCCGCCGTCATCCTCTACTCCGGCGGCACCACCGGCACCACAAAGGGCATCGTTCTCACCAACAAGAACTTCAACGCCCTCTCCCAGCAGATCATCGCCACCAACCCCATGTTCCGGGTGGGCGACAAAATGCTCTCCGCCATGCCGCTGTTCCACGGCTTCGGCCTGGGCGTGTGCATCCACTCCATGCTGGCCCAGGGCGGCCGCTGCATCCTGATCCCCCAGTTTGACGCCAAGAGCTACGCCCGGGACATCGTCAAAAACCGCTGCAACTTCATCGCAGGCGTGCCCACCCTGTATGAGGCGCTGCTGCGGCTTAAGAGCATGGACGGCGCGGACCTCAGCTGTCTGAAGGGCGTGTTCTCCGGCGGCGACAGCCTGTCCATCGAGCTGAAAAAGAAGTTCGACAAATTCCTGTACGACCACAAGGCCACCATCCAGGTGCGGGAGGGCTACGGCACCACCGAGACCGTCACCGCCTGCTGCCTGACCCCGCCCCACATGTACAAGGAGGGCAGCATCGGCCTTCCCTTCCCCGACACCTATATCAAGATCGTCGCCCCCGGCACCAGCCGGGAGCTGCCCTACGGGCAGGAGGGTGAAATCCTGCTGGCCGGTCCCACGGTCATGAAGGAGTATATGAAGCACCCGGAGGAAACCGACCGGACCCTGCGCCGCCACAGCGACGGCCTCACCTGGGTCTATACCGGGGACCTGGGCACCATGGACGAGGAGGGCTTTATCTACTTCAAGGGCCGCGCCAAGCGGATGATCGTCTCTTCCGGCTATAACGTGTATCCCGGCCAGATCGAAAACATTCTGGACGCCCACGAAAAGGTGCAGATGAGCTGCGTCATCGGCGTGCCGGATCCCTACAAGATGCAGAAGGTCAAGGCCTTCGTAAAGCTGGTCCCCGGCGTCCCCGCCAACGACGCCACCCGGAAGGAGCTGATGGACTACTGCCGCAGGCACATCGCCAAATACGCCATGCCCTACGACATTGAGTTCAAAGAAGACATGCCCAAGACTCTGGTGGGCAAGGTGGCCTACCGGGTTCTGGAGGAAGAGGAACTGGCCAGGGCCGCAGGCGAAAACTGATATTTCCCGAAAAACGGGAACAAAAACTGTCCGGAGTGCGTCCAAGCCTCCGGACAGAAAATATTTCTGGCCTTTCCCCGGATCCGGGGTTATAATATGATTGTAAGCATACTTTTACGGTAAGAAAGGAGGTCCGGGATGAATCAGGAAGAACTTCTCCGCTCCTCTCAGGAAGCGCTCGACAAAGAGCGGGAAAAGGAGAAAGCGAAGGAGCGCAAGCGCCGGGCCGCGGCTGCGGGCGTGGCCGTGGTCGCGTCGGCCAGTCTGGTCGTGGGCGGCCTGTTCAACTCCCCTTCCGCCCTGCTGGAGGACCAGGACCTGCTCCCCGCGGTGGTATATAACGACAACGACAGCGACGATCTGGACAGCAGCGGTGACGACGGCGTCAGCGACGAAGACGAGGGCTCCGGCGTGGACGAGGAGGAAGCGGTCTCCGGCGTCCGGGCCGGACTGCGGCAGCGGATTCTGCAGCTGCCGTACGCGGTGCGTCTGCTGGTGATTCTTCCCCTCTGGGCCCTGGGCTTCGGCATCCTCAGCGCCGCCACGGCCCTGTGGTCGGCGGTACTCTCCCCGGTGCTGGCCAAGGCGCTGGGCTGGCTGTGCCTGCTGGGCGCGCTGGTGGGCGCTTTCCTGCTGGCCGGGAAAAGCATTTTCCCGGACCTGCCCATCCGGAAGATTCTCAACAAGCGCAGCCTCATCGGTCTGATTCTGGGCTCGGTTCTGCTGGGCACGGCGGATCTGGTGGCGCCGCTGGTCTGGGTGGACTATGTGCGCATCGAGGCCATCGTACGCATCTGCGGCGTGGGCCTGGTGCTTGCCGGCACCACGATTGCCTTTGTCCGGCGGGAGCACAAGCGGCGCAAGGCGCTGCCCCCGGTGGAGGCCGAAGCAGCGGAGGAGCCGGAGGAGACCGAGCCCAAGCCCCTGACCCGGGAGGATATCCTGGCCATCGCCGACAGCGTAAGTCCCCGCGCCCGCCACTCGGCGTAAATCCATCCTGCAAAACAGCACCCCTGACTTCCCGTCAAGGGTGCTGTTTTTTACCAATCCACTTCGTCGTAAATCCGGCGCAGCCGCTGGATTTCCTCCGGGGGCAGCGGCGGCTGCAGGGGGTTGTTGCCTTCCCGGTAGCAGGCCTCGAAATAAGGGATTACCGAGACCTCCCGCAGCTCCCGCCGCAGGTCCACCCGGGCGAAGAGTCCGCTGTCCAGCGCAAAAATCGCATGGTCCCGGTAGTACCCGATATAGGAGACGATCTCCGGCTTGCGGTACTCCCCCCGCCCCAGGCGCAGCAGCGCCTCCGAATCCGCGGCGAACACCACCTCCAGCTCACGGCGCCGGGCGGCCTGCCGGGCAATATGCACCGCGTCCTCCTGCGGGAACCGGTAGCCCATGGCGGAGAGGAAAGGCATAACCACCCGGCGGCAACCCAGCTGCTCTGCCAGGTCAAAGCTGCTCTCATAGCAGCGGTGCAGCATGAGCAGCTCGTTTGCCTTTCCGGTCAGCCAGCGGGGCACCGCCGTGATGAGCAGATGCCGGAAGGGCAGGCCGCAGGGGTCCAACTCCGCGCTGCTGCCGATGGGGAGAAACCGCTTTTCCCGCAGTGCCTGCCGAAGTGCCTCGCCCCCGACCTCCGCCAAACGGCGGCAGGCCAACCCGTCGCTGACGCTGAGGGAGATCTCCACGGGCAGCACCGCAGCGTCCGCCGGGATGCGGAGAATATCCTGTTCGCTTACCGAAAACGCCATCTGCTCTAGCCTCTCGTCTCGCGGAGCTTCTCCTCCGTGTCCTCCCGGACTGCCTGCCGCAGCGCCGTCAGATAGGGGGAAAAGGCCGCCTTGTCCTCGCCGTAGTGCAGGTTCAGCTCATATTCGTTCTCCGTCCAAGTGCTCAGGTCCGACTCGTTGTGCTGAATCACCGCCTCCAGATTGTCCAGGGCCTTGAAGATACGGGCCTCCAGGCTCCGGCGCTCCTTCATCTCCGCGTACAGCGCCGCCATCTCCTCCCGATAGGGCGACGGCAGGGAGGACACCCATCGGTTCAGCAGCGTCTCCTCCCGATCCTCGTCCGCCGCGGTTTTCAGGAAGCTGGGGATATCCCCGGTGAAGGCCTCGCCCAGATCGTGGATCAGGCACATGCGGATGACCTTGTCCATGTCCGCCTGGGGAAACTCGTCCCGGATCCAGTAGGCCATCAGCGTAATACGCCAGCTGTGCTCCGCCACGCTCTCACGCCGTCCGCCGGAGGTCCAGCAGTGCCGTGTGGCGTCCTTCAGCCGCTCCGCCACATGCAGGGCATTCAGCAGTTCTCTCGCTTCCATCGTCTTCTCCTTTCTCACGGGAAAGCGCCGCAGTGCCTCCACGGGCTCGCGGCGATTTTTGATATCAGCCGTAGCTGTGCAGGCCGGACATCAGGGTGTTGACCCCGGCGAAAGTGAAGAACACCACCGGCACCGCGATCACCAGGAACCAGGCCATCTTCACGCCCTGTTTCTTTCCCCGCAGGCGCAGGTGCAGGTACACCGCGTAGATGATCCAGGTGATCAGAGCCCAGACCTCCTTGGGGTCCCAGGTCCAGAAGGCGGACCAGGCCTGTTCGGCCCAGATGGCGCCGGACAGGATCACGACGGTGAGGAACAGGAAGCCGAAGGCCACCAGCCGGTAGCTGAGATAGTCCATCTGCATGAGCTTCGCCTCGTCCTCGCTGCGGCCCTTGCGGTGCATGAGCAGGTAGCGCAGGCTGATGCAGCCGGCCAGCACAAAAGCCGCGTAGCTGAGCACGGCAGAGCCGATGTGTACGCCGAACCAGGCGCTGCGCAGGGCGGGCATCAGGTCCCGGATTTCCATGGGCTGCAGCGCCGCATAGGTCAGCACCAGAAGCGTTGCGGGCATGGCCGCCACGCTGAGCCAGTCGCTGCCCTTCATGCGGCTTCGCAGCACGATCAGGAACAGGGCCACGCCCCAGGCAAAGGCGTTGGCAAACTCAAACTGGTTGGACAGGGGCAGCCGGTGGGCGATCACGCCCCGGGCCACGGTAAAGCCGGTGTGCAGGGCGAAGGCCGCCAAAAAGACGTACCAGGCCAGCTTCAGAAGCGGCTCCCTCTTAAACGCGGTCCCCGTAAACTGCAGCACGGTGGCCAGCGTGTAGACGGCAATGGTCAGGAAAAACAAAATCCTCATGTCTCTTTCTCCTTTCTGTACTCCCCGAAGCGGGCCTGCAGCTCGATCCGCATGCCCTCCGGTTTGGGACCGCCCACCGCGTAGCCATCTCCGTCCACCTTGACCAGCACAGGCTGCAGGAAGAAGGTAACCGTCAGGCCGAGCAGCAGCAGGGCGAAGGAGGCAAAAAGCAGGGCGTTGACCCAGGTTGGGGTGTATTTGATGCGCAATCCCGGATACTCCACCGGCTCATTGAAGGCATATTCCATGCCCTTGACCTCCAGCGCATCCCCTGGGAAGGCCAGCACCGGGGTGTACACTCCGTCCGCCGCCACCAGCACCTGGTACACCGGGTTCTGGTAATGGCCGGAGGTGGAGGTGATCATGGTCAGGCTGCCGTCCTCCGCCTCCAGATAGCCGGGATAGAGGGCCTCATACCACAAGCCGTTTACACTGTCCACCGACAGAAAGCACATCTCCGTCAGGGTAAAGGTATCGCTGCCGCCGGTCTCCTGATTGGTCACAGTGACGGAGCCTGCGGTGCCGTAGGTCTGCTGATAGATCTTATAAGGGCCGATGGAAAGCGGGTGATTGACCCGGATAGTACCCTCTGCGTGAGCCCTGTCCCCCGCCAGGTCCACCCGGATGCGGCTGGCATAGTCCAGCTTTCCCTCCGCGTCCTCGATGGAGAAAGCGTCCACGGTAATGGCGGTGCCGTCCTCCAGGGTCAGGGTCTGCCCGGGCAGGCAGGTCTGGTCGCTGACCTGGGGCAGATACAGCGCCGCCGCCCCGAAGATCACCACCAGCAGAATGGCCAGGTGGGTGAGAAAGGTCCCCCAGCGGCCAAAGTCGTTCTTGAAGTGGCAGGCTTCCACGAACGACCGGTCGG
>CAMVIC010000004.1 GCA_947167435.1 uncultured Clostridia bacterium
CAGCCCTGCAGGTCATCCGAACAGGGGGTGCCGTAAGCGGGAGTGCAGTTTCCCCACTCGTAGCTGTCCACCAGCAGGCTGGAGGTGACCCAGCCGGCCATACCCTCGGCGGTCTTCACCAGGGAGTAGCCGTTTTCCCTGGCCAGCACCGTCACCTGGGCCGCCTCATAGACGTAGTCGTAGTAGCCGGAGTCCTCCCAGGGGCCGTAGCGCAGATAGGCCCGCACACCGTACCGGGTTTTCAGATACTTGATTTCATAGCAGTCCAGCCAGTTGTCCCAGTCGGGGTATTGAACGTACTCGTTGCAGCCCCACAGATCGTCGGGGCCCGGCCAATAGGCGGCGGACGCGGTGGGCAGGGCGCTGAACAGAAGGGTAACGACGCAAATCAGAGCGATCAGGATTTTCAGATTTTTCATGGCGATGCCGTCCTTTCCAAATTGACTTTGATTCCGGATCGAGTCCGGATTTCTTTCTGCATCCTCACTATAGTACAGCTTTATGGGCGGGAAGCATTTCAGCCGTTATTTTGGCGGGCAGAAGAGAAAAAAGAGAAAAGCCCCGCGCCGCAACATGGATGGCGGCGCGGGGCTTTTCGAATCGTATCAGCTGTGCTGCGCGTTTTGCCGGACAGCCGGGCAATTATTCAAATTCCACCGTGGAGGGGGGCTTGGAGGTCACGTCGTAGAGAACCCGGTTGATGCCCCTCACTTCGTTTACGATGCGCACGGACACCCGGTCCAGCAGCTCGTAGGGCAGACGGCTCCAGTCGGCGGTCATGAAGTCGGAGGTTTGCACCGAGCGCAGGGCCACCGCATAGTCATAGCTGCGCCCGTCGCCCATAACGCCCACCGAGCGCATGTTGGTCAGGGCCGCGAAATACTGGCTCATGCTCTGCTCCAGGCCTGCCTTGGCCACCTCGTCCCGGAAGATGAAGTCCGCCTGGCGCAGCATGTCCAGCTTTTCCTTGGTAATATCCCCGATGATGCGGATGCCAAGACCCGGTCCGGGGAAGGGCTGACGCATGACCAGATATTCCGGCAGGCCCAGCTCCCGGCCAAGACTGCGCACCTCATCCTTGAAGAGCATGCGCAGCGGCTCGATGATCTCCCGAAAGTCCACATAGTCGGGCAGACCGCCCACGTTGTGATGGCTCTTGATGACGGCGGCCTCTCCCCTGCCGGACTCGATCACGTCCGGATAGATGGTGCCCTGGGCCAGATAGTCCACGGCGCCGATCTTCTTTGCCTCCTGCTCGAAAACCCGGATGAACTCCTCCCCGATGATCTTCCGTTTGCGCTCCGGCTCGGTGACCCCGGCCAGGCGGATGAGGAAGCGGTCCTCCGCATTGACGCGCACAAAGTTCAGTTCCCATTTTGAGAAGGCGGCCTCCACCTCGTCCCCTTCGTTGAGGCGCATGAGACCGTGGTCCACAAACACACAGGTGAGCTGACTGCCCACAGCCTCCGCCAGAAGGGCGGCCGCCACGGAGGAGTCCACGCCGCCGGAGAGGGCCAGCAGTACCCTGCCGCCGCCTACCTTTCGCCGGATAGTCTCAATCGCTTCCTGCTTGTAGTCGGACATGGTCCAGTCGCCCACGGCGCCACAGATCTCATAGAGGAAGTTGCGCAGCATTTGGCTGCCGTATTCGGTGTGGTTCACCTCCGGGTGAAACTGCACGCCGTAGAAGCGGCGCTTTTCGTCGCAGATGCCAACGGTGGGACAGGCGGCGGAACGGGCCACCAGAGAAAAGCCCTCCGGAACCTTTGCCATATAGTCCCCGTGGCTCATCCAGGTGACGCTCTCCTCCGGCAGGCCCCGGAACAGGGCGCAGCCGGTGTCGAAACGGGTGAGCGTCTTGCCGTACTCCCGGGCGGAGTCCTGCTGGGCGGCAGTGACCAGCCCGCCAAGACTGTGGGCCAACAGCTGGCAGCCGTAGCAGATGCCCAGAATGGGCACGCCCAGGGCAAAGACTGCCGGGTCCACATGGGGGGCGCCCTCCTCATAGACGCTGTTGGGGCCGCCGGTGAAGATGATGCCGATGGGGTCATAGCGGCGGATCTCCGCCAGGGGCAGGTCAAAGGGCCTGACCTCGCAGTAAACGTGATGCTCCCGGACCCGGCGGGCGATCAGCTGGTTGTACTGGCCGCCGAAGTCCAGAATCAGAATCTTCTGCTTGCTCATGGGCATGCCTTAAAACATCGTGACGTAGGCGTCCCGCTCGGCGCCCACGGAGACGTACTTGATGGGGCAGCCCACCGCCTTTTCGATATAGCGGATGTAATCCAGCGCGGCGGCGGGAAGGTCTTCCACGGTCCGGCAGCCGCTGATGTCGCAGGCGAAGCCCGGCAGATATTCATACACCGGCTTTGCCGCCTCCAGCTGGTCGATGCTGGCGGGGAAGCTGTCGATGCGTCTGCCGTCCAGCTCATAGGCCACGCAGACGGGGATCTCCTTCAGATAGCTGAGCACGTCCAGCTTGGTCAGGGCAATATAGCTGCAGCCCTGCATTTTCGCGCCGTAGCGGGAGGCCACCACGTCGAAGCCGCCCACCCGACGGGGCCGGCCGGTGGCGGCGCCGTATTCGCCGCCGGCGGCGCGCAGCTGCTCCGCCTCTTCGCCGAAGAGCTCACAGGTGAAGGGGCCCTCGCCCACACAGCTGGAATAGGCCTTCATGATGCCGATGCTCTCGTCCAGACGGGCGAAGGGAATGCCGGCGCCGATGGGGGCGTAGGCCGCCAGGGTAGTGGAAGCGGAGGTATAGGGATAGATGCCGAAGTCGATATCCCGCAGGGCGCCCAGCTGGGCCTCAAACAGGATGGACTTGCCGTTTTCCACGGCATTGCCCAGGAATTCCGTGGTGTCGCAGATGTGGGGAAGGAAGGGCTTTCCGAACTGCTCCAGCCAGGCGAGGATCTCCTCCGTCTGCACGGGGGCGTGGCCGTAGCCCTTTTCCACGGTCAGGTTCTTCCACTCAATCAGACCCTCCAGCCGGGCTCTCAGACTGTCCCAGTGAAGCAGATCGCCCATGCGCAGGGTCTTTTTCATATACTTGTCCGCATAGACCGGAGAGATGCCCCGACGGGTGGAGCCGAATTTCTTGTCCCCCAGCCGGTCCTCCTCCAGACCGTCCAGCAGCTTGTGATAGGGCAGGCAGATGGTGGCCCGGTCGCTGATGCGCAGATGCTCCGGCGTCACGGCAATCCCCGCCTGCTGCAGGCGCTGCACCTCACCGTACAGGTGCTCCAGGTCGATAACGATGCCGGGACCCAGCACGTTCACCGTCTCGTCCCGGAGGATGCCGGAGGGCAGCAGATTCATGATGAATTTGCCCTTGTCGTTTACGATGGTGTGGCCGGCGTTGTTGCCGCCCTGATAGCGCACCACGATCTCATAGTCGGCGCTGAGCAGGTCCACCATACGGCCCTTGCCCTCGTCGCCCCAGTTGGTTCCCACAATGGATGTAAGCATAGCCTTGCTCCTCTCCTGATTTGAAAACGATAATCATATAATATCATATGAATCATATGAAAGCCAGGAAAGCGCTGATAAACCAGCGTTTCAGCGTGTAGACAAAGTCCCTCAGGGACTTTGTCACACGCTTCAGCCGCCACATTTTTTGTGAATCCGTATATCACAAAAAATCTCACTGCGCTCGGCAAGAAGCCTGCTAAGGCAGGCTTCTTGCTGGCGGTGATTGGAATGCGAGGCGGGTCTTGCCCCCTCGCGCTCCCCCGCGGCTCTATCGTCCTTCTTTTGTCTCTTCTACTGGTTTGTCTACAGTCTGAAGCGCTGATAAAGCAACGTTTCCCTAAAAAATATATCAGAGCTTTTCCGCTTGTCAACAGAAAAATACCCGGGTGCGGGAAAAAAGCCCGCAAAAGCCCGGCCTCCGGCGCTCAGCGACCGGCTTTTTTTGCGGCAACCCAGTCCCGCAGCGCCGCCCGGGAGAAGGAGGGGATGTCCTCCGGCAGCTCCTCCGCCGTGAAAAAGCGCAACTCTTCCACCTCCTCCGGCTGGGGGCGGAGAGTCCCCTCGTAGTCCCGGCACAGAAACACCACGTCCACGTTGGAGACCTCGTCCCCGTTGGGATAGACGTAATGAGTTTCCGGGCCGGAGTAAATGCCGAAGAGCTCCAGCTTCCGGGCGGTGAGCCCGGTCTCCTCCAGAAGCTCCCGCTTCGCCGCGTCCTCCACCACCTCGTCCAGCTCCACAGAGCCGCCGTGATAGTCCCAGAGATGGTTGTCGGCGCGCTTCTGCATCAGGATGCGGCCCCGGGCGTCCTCAAGGATTACGCTGGCGCCTACCTGCAGCAGCGGCCGGCGGCCTACCAGCTTGCGAAGATCCATGATATAGCCGGACATGGAAAAACCTCCTTCATAAAGAATGAGCAGCAAAGGCTGCCCATTCTGAAAACTGAATTTTGAAAACTGACTTACCCGTGGGGGTAATACAGGGGGTCGTTCTCGATATAGGAATAGGCAAAGAAGCCGTCATCGTAGCCGAACTGCTGGCGCAGCAGCAGATAGCGCGGGTCAAAAATGGCTACTCCGTAGTCGTCGAAGCCCAGGTAACGCCAGTATGTCTGGGTGGGGTCCACAGATTCCAGGTCCACGGTGCACTGGGGGTTGAGCCGCTTGAACTCCGCGATCTGCTCGGGGGGGATGGGTGTCAGGCAGCCGATCCACAGCCGCTGCAGGGAGTGCATCTCATAAAGGGGCTCGATGGAGGTCAGCGCAAAGTCGTAGCAGATGTTCAGGTGGGCCAGGTTTTTCAGCTTGGACAGAGGCCGCAGGTCGTTGAGCGCGGTGGTCTGCAGCTCGGCGTATTCCAGCTTGGGGCACTCTGCCAGAGGCGAGCAGTCGCTCCAGGCGGCCATGGCCAGAATGACCACCTCCAGGTCCGGCATATAGCGGACGAAGTCGATGCTCTCCAGCTTGTGGTTGTGGCCAAGGTCCAGGTATTTGCACTTGGTGCAGTACTGCAGGGGCTTGGCCGCCTCATAGTCCAGGAAACCAGCCTTGTCCGGGTTGGAGGCCAGAATCTTCTCCACGTCGGTGCGAACGCTGTAGCCGGTGCCGAACCAGATGCGCCAGATTACCTCCGTGTTGGGCAGCGCGTCCCGGATGGCGGCCATATGCTCGTCGTCCACGCCGCAGAAATCCATGTCCAGGGTCTGAAGATGGGGCATGCAGACGGTGACCGCCTTGACCAGTGCGCCCTGGTCGTCCATGTTCACGTGGTTCAGGTCCAGATAGGTCTCGTTCAGGGTAAGGGCGCGGCCGTAGAGGGTGAAGCTGTAGTCCAGCTCCGCCCAGGGGCAGGACCGGCGAATGGCGCCTACGGTGTCCCAGGGGATGCGGCTGCTTTCCGCCTCGCCGCCCTCTCCCAGGCTGATCTTCTGCAGCTGGTTCATATAGGGCAGCCAGGGGAGCAGACTTTCGATTTCACTGTTGGAGGCGGTGCTCAGGTCCAGAGAAGTCTCCTCCAGGCTCAGGGCGCGGCCCTGCAGGGAGAGACTGTAGGAGATGTCCAGATTGGGGTAGGCGGAGAAAAAGTCCAGCACATTCTCCGGCGTCAGGTCGTTGGCACCCTGTCCGCCCAGATTCACGCTCTGCAGCGCGGGGAGATAGCGGAGCAGGGGCAGGGTCTTCCCGGCGTTTTCACTGCTCAGGCCGGACAGGTCCAGGCTGGCGGTGCTGTTGTCCACGGTGCGCCCGTCGGGCAGGGCCACGGTGTAGCGCAGGTCTACGTTTGGATGAGCGGCGGCCCAGGCGGCAATCTCCGCATAGCAGGTGCTGCCGGACAGGTCCACCCGCTGCAGCTGACTCAGGTCGTCCAGCTCGCTGAGCTCCGAGGCCTCCAGCACGGCGGTAATCTCCGTGCTGTCTGCGCTGAAGCGGCGGGCAGGCGCGCTCTGTCCCGGCGCCTGAGGAATGCCGGCGCAGCCGGCCAGCAGCAAAAGCGCCAGGCAGAGCAGAAGAACGGTCCAATATTTCGGTTTCAAAACGGGCATGGGGCTTGCCTCCGGATTTCAGTCGTTTGTGAGATAGCGCCACCGGCCGTAAAACCGGTGACGCTATGAATATACCCGGTTCCGGGCGAAAAATCAATACAGGGGATCCAGCCAGTAGAAGGCGTACTCCTCGTTGTCATAGCCGAACTGCTGGCGCAGCAGTTCGTAGCGGGGGTGGTTGTCAAAGAGGAAGTAGCCGGTCTCCAGATAGTGGGCCCAGCCCCGGTCGGTCAGGTTGGCGTAGCGCCAGGCGCCCAGGGACGGGTCGTCCTGGTCCACGTTGATTTCGCAGTTGGGGGCGCAGCGCTGCATCTCGTCGATCTGGTCCTGGGGCACGTGATGGCGCAGGCAGATGAAGAGACGCTCCAGATTGGTCAGGCCGTAGAGGGCGGTGATGTCGGAAACCTGGGTGTCGCCGATGTTCAGGTGGCGCAGCTCCTGGGCGTTGGACAGGGGGCTCAGGTCGGAGACGGTGGTGTGGGTCAGCTCCAGATACTCCAGATGGGGGCAGGCGGACAGGGGCGTAATGTCGGAGATGCCGGTCATGGTCAGAATGGCCACCTCCAGGTTGGGCATGGAGTAGAAGAAGGAGCAGTCGTACAGGGTCTCGTTGTGGCCGATATCGATGTATTTGAGCTTGGTGCAGCAGCTGAGCGCGTCCACGTCCTTGTCGGTGATGGGGCCGCCCTTGGAGGGCTTGGAGGCCAGGATCTTCTCCACGTTGGT
The DNA here is from genome assembly GCA_947167435.1 of uncultured Clostridia bacterium. The sequence goes on from CAMVIC010000004.1 coordinate 6,743, forward strand.
GCGCACGCTGTAGTTGTCGCCGAACCAGATGCGCCAGACGATCTCCATATTGGGATTGTCCTCCTGAAGCTTGCGCATGGCGGCGTTGGAGACGTTGCAGGAGTCCATGTCCACAAAGGTGCAGTTGCGCATCAGGGGCAGGGTCTTGGCAACGCCGGCGCCCTCGTCGTTCATGCCCACGTGGCTCAGGTTCAGCTCCTCGTCCTTCAGGTTCAGACCGGTCTGGCCCCAGTAATTATAGGTGTAATCCAGCACGGCGTTGGGGCAGGCGGGGCCGATCTGGTAGATGTCGGGCCAGGTGACGGCGCTGGTGCCCTCGACGCCGAGATTGATGTACGTCAGATTCGGCATGCCGCCCAGCATGGGGATCACCGCGTCCAGCTGCTCCCGGCTCATGCCGGACATGTCGAGGCTGGTGGTGCTGGCGTCCAGAACCTGACCCATGACGGACACGCTGTAGACCAGCTCCGCCTCGGGCAGTGCCTGGCGCAGGGCGCTGACACTTTCACTGGTGAAGGCGGAATCTTCGGACACAGAGCCCAGATTCAGACTCTTGAGCTGGGGCAGATAGGCCAGCTGAGGCAGAACCGCTGCAGCGTCCTCCTTGCTGAGAGAGGACAGATCCGCCGAAGTGTCTTTGTTGGAGACGGAGAGACCGCCGGGCAGGGCTACGGTATAGCGCACGTCCACATTCGGGTGCTCGGAGGCCCAGGTCATGATCTCCGCGTAATTGGTGCTGCCGCTGAAATCCACAGAGCGCAGCGCCGGGAAGGAGGCCAGCTGCGCCAGATCGCCCTCTCCGAGCACCAGACTCAGAGACTCGGCGTTTTCCGGGTAGCTGCCGCTGCTGAGCGCAATCTGAGCCACAGGCTCCGGCGTGGGCTCTGCAGGCGCCACGCTCACGCTGGCCGCGTCGCCGCCCTGGGCCTTTGCGGCGAAAAACGACGGCGTGGAGATGCAGCACATGACCAGGAAAACCAGATAGGCAAGAGAAATGATCGCCGTAATCACGCGACGAAATGACATAAGACCGCCTCCCAAAACAGATACGGATTTTCCGGAGAGACCTCCCTCCCCGAAAAGGGACAGACAGCTGCGCGTGCTGACGGCGAAAGCCCGCCCCGCAGACAGCGATGCGCAGAATTTATACGGATTCAGTATAGCATCCCATGTTGGGTTTTTCAAGGGTTAACATAATAAAAATGACAAAAAATTATGCCACAGGAAGTCTTTCTGCTTCCTGTGGCATACAAGATCTTGCGGTTTTGATGAAAAAGGCCGGAAATCAGCCGCCGTTGTATTTTGGATCCAGCCAGATGAAGCTGTAGGCCAGATCGTCGTAGCCGAACTGCTGGCGCAGCAGGGCGAAGCGGGGCGTCAGGTTTTCCACGTAATAGTCCTGCTTCTGATACCAGGCGCGCACCTCGGGGCTGAGCTTGTCGGTGGGTTTGTAGCGCCAGTCGCCCAGGGAGGTGTCGGAGGAGACACTGTCGATCTCGCACTTGGGGGCCAGCTCGTGCATCCGCGCCACCTGCTCCTTGGGGATGGGCGTGAGACAGCCGATGTACAGACGCTCCAGATCGGTCAGGCCGTAGAGGGGCTCGATGGAGGTCAGATAGTCGCACATGCCGATGTTCAGGTGCCGCAGCTCGTGGAGCTGGGACAGCGGACTCAGGTCCGTGATGTTGGAATAGAACATCTCGATGTATTCCAGATGGGGGCAGGAGGCCAGGGGGCTCAGGTCGCCCAGGGGATTCATGGCCACGATCAGCACCTCCAGGTCCGGCATAAAGCGGATAAAGGACAGGTCGGTGAGGGTTTCGTTGTGGCCCAGGTCCAGATATTTGCACTTGGTGCAGTATTGGAGGACCTGCACCTGCTCGTCGTCCAGCAGGCCGCCCTCGGAGGGCTTGGAGGCCAGTATTTTTTCAACGTCCGTGCGGACGCTGTAGCCGGTGCCGAACCAGATGCGCCAGATCACGTCCACGCCGGGCAGCTGGTCGCGGATCCGGGCCATGCTCTCGTTGCTCACGCCGCAGAAGTCCATATCCAGGGTCTGCAGCTGCTTCATGCAGCGGGCCACCCGCAGCACCTGGGCGCCCTCGTCGTAGATGGGGGTATGGTTCAGATCCAGAACCGTATCGCTCAGATTGTGGCTCTCGTCATAGAGGGTGAAGCTGTAGTGAAAGACGGCGTCCGGCGCGGCGGCCTGCAGCTGGGCGATCTCGTCCCAGCTGAGATGATTGGTCCGGGTATCGCTGCCCAGCTCCACGCTGCGCAGATCGGGCATGGCGCTCATGCACAGGGCGGCCTGGCCCACCTGGGAGGCAGTGAGGCGGCTCAGGTCCAGACTCTCGTCGTGGATGGAGCATTCGGTCCCGAAGAGGGTGAAGCGAAACGCCAGCTCCAGGTCCTGCTCGTTTTCCAGAAACTGCCTTGCGTCCGCCAGGGTCAGGCCCTCCCGCTCGCTGCCCAGGTCGATGCTCTGCAGCCCGGTCAGATGCCGGCGCAGCATCAGCACGCTGCGCACCTCCTCGGCGCTGCAGCGGCTCAGGTCCAGACTCGTCGTGCTCCGGTCCGCCGTTTGCCCGCCGGGCAGTGTGACGCTGTAGTTCACCTCCACCTGGGGGTGGGCCTGCGCCCAGGCCAGGATGGCGTCGTAACAGGTGCTGCCGCTCAGGTCCAGCCTGCGGAGATAGGGGAACTGGTCCAGCAGGGCCAGCTGCTCCTCCGTCAGGATGGCGGCGATCTCCTCGGCGTTATCCGGGTAGCGGGAGTTGTCCAGCATGATATACTGGGGCCCCTTGGGGTGGCTGCCGCAGCCGCACAGGGCCAGCAGCAGAAGCAGGGACAGGATCAGAATGCTTTTCTTTTTCATCGTTTTACCTCACCAGGGCGAATCTTCGCCCAGCTTGACCACCAGCACCCCGTCCGTCAGCTGCATGCAGCCCGGGTCGGGATAGCAGGGCAGGGCGGCGACGGCCGGGTCCTCCTGCAGGGCGTTCCACTTGTCGTGGGGGCAGAAGACGGCGGGATTGTTTAGAATATAGCGGAAATAGGCCGCATAGGCGTTGTAATAGTACTCCGCGTGGGCGGCGGGGATGGCGCTGCCGCTCTCCGCGCCGGTGATGCGCCCGTAGTCGGCAAAGCCGTAGACGGCGTCATTGAGCTGCTCGCTGACGCCCACAAAGGCCAGCGGCGTCTCGCCGGGAACATAGTCCGGGTTCTGCTCCACGGCGGAGAGCACCCGGGTCATTAGAGAGAGGGTGGCCGAGGCCTCCAGGTCCTTTTTCACATAGAGGGCGTTGGCGGTCTGGGTGTTGCTCCACAGCAGCAGAGCCGCCAGCAGCGCCGCAAGGGCCCGGGCCGCCTTCCCGGCAGCGCCGGACTGCGCGGCATGGAAGGCCAGCAGCAGGGGCAGCAGATAGAGCAGCCAGAAGGCGTATTTCATCAGATCGTGCGCCTGGGCGCCCAGCAGCCGGGTCAGATTCGCCCCCAGGGGCAGCAGCAGCACCAGGGCCAGAAACAGCAGCTTTTCCGCCGGACCCATGCCCCGGCGCAGCAGCGCCCAGAGCAGCAGCACCGCGCCCAGCCCCGCCAGCAGCAGATTCAGCACCCGCAGCCCCCCGCCGAGAAAGGCGGCACCCGGGTCAAAGAAGGAGGCAGCCAGCTCTCCATACACGGCGGAAAGGCCGGACAGGAGCCCGGCGCCGCCCTGAAACGCCTGGGACACGCTGTTGTAGCTGCCCGTGTCGGTGCTGATGCCCCGGGCGGCCAGCAGCTTCAGCAGCAGAAAATACAGCAGTCCGCCCAGCAGCAGCATGCCGATGCCCTGCAGCCCCTTCCCGAACACCGCGCCGAAGCGCTCGGCGCGCAGCAGGGCGAGCAGGGAGCAGAGAATCAGCAGCGTGACGGTAACAGAAAGATAGCTCTGGTACAGGCCCAGGGTCCCGGCCACGAAGAAGAGGCCCAGCGCGGAGCCCGCCCAGCCGAAGCGGTCCCACAGAAAGGCGGCGGCCACGGCGAACAGCAGGGCCAGCATGTCTGCGTCCAGCTCATAGAGATAGGTGCCGGTCAGGGCGATGACGGTCAGATTCACCGTACAGATTCCCGCCAGCAGGCAGAGCAGCCCCGGGGAGCGGGCGCGGAAGAGCTTGGCCATCAGCCAGACGGCCAGGCCGATCCACAACAGGGCGAGCAGCCCGATCAGCCAGGGCATGGTGACGGCGCAGCGCACCGTGCGCCGGTAGAGCACCACCAGGAAGCGGCCAAGCTGCAGCTTCCAGTAGTTCTCCACCCCGTCGGCATACAGGGCGTTGAGCACGTCATGGGAAAAAGCGCCGGACAGAAAGCCGTAGGCATGGGCGATCAGGCCCCAGAGAAAGGTGAAGAGCAGGCAGCACAGGCCGCGCCTGCGCTCTTCCTCCCGGGTCAGACCGTCCGACCAGTCCTCCGCCAGGCGGCGTTTGATGTTTTCCAGCATAAGCAGCACTCCATACGGATGTTTCCAATCAGGGGTATACACAGACATTATACTACAGATCCCACCGATTGGAAAGCCCATCTATTTCGCCGCAGCGATGGAAACGGGCCAGGCGGCGGACAGCCCCGCCCAGCGCGCGGTCCAGCTTTTTCGTCTGCCGAACGCCTACCTCCGGCCAGAAGTGTTTCACCGTGAGGATGCCGGCTTTCCCGTCGGCCGCCGCTTCGATCCGGCCCGCAAAGCGGTCTCCGTACAGCACGGGGAGGACGTAGTAGCCATATTTTCGCTTGGCGGCGGGGGTATAGATCTCCCAACTGTAGGAGAAATCGAACAGCGCCCCGATCAGCTTCCGGTCCCAGAGCATGGGGTCCAGGGGCGCGAGAAACTCACAGCGGGGCCGCATGTCCGCCGTGCCGGACAGGAGCGCCTCCAGCAGCGGCAGGTCCTCCCCGCGACAGAAGAGCGGCGGGGCGAGACCCTCCACCCGAAGCTCCCGGATGAGACCCTTTTCCCGCAGGCGGACGAAGGAGGCCTTCCGCTCCTCCGGCTCCATGTCGATGCCCAGAAAGGCGTCGGACCGGCGGTCCCACAGCAGGCCCACCGCGCCGATGCGCCGCAGGATCCGCCAATCCAGAAAGTCGGTCCGCTCCGGGCAGGGGTCCGGTGCCGACAGCACCGCCTCCGGTATGTGCCGCCGGGCCAGGTCGTAGAACTTCCGGGAGCCTTTTTTGTGGTGGATCACCAGCGTCCCGTCGGTGTACAGCTGTTCCAACACCGAGCGGGCGGCGGGAGACCGGGAATGCCAATGGCCGCTCCAGTGCATGGAGGAGTGCCAGAAGATCTCTCCCGCTATGGGGAGCGTGTCGCTGCTGACCGGGCCGGCGGACTCGATATAGCGGAGCGCCTGCTCCTCCAGCGCCGCCAGGTCCGGGAACTGCCGGGCGTGTTCCCGGCTCCGGGCTCGGTAGGAGGCAAAGTGGGGCCAGTCCTCGGTGGGAAAGATGGACAGCTCTTTGTCGGAGTAGTCCACCAGCGCCCGGTCCTCATAGAGGAGCCGGGCCAGATCCTCTTTCCGGAAGCCCTTTACCCGGGACTGGAGCGTCAGTTCCGCGTTCTTCCCGCAGACGTCCACCGGGTCAAACTGGATGCAGCCCGCCTGGCGCACATAGGCCAGCGCCCCGGCCTTTCCTACAAAGCGGTGGGCTCCCAGGAGTCCCTGCTTGAGCAGCATGAATTGCCGTGCCTGCTGGCGGGACAGCTCCATTCAAAACGCCTCCTTTGTCCGGAGTTTTTTCCATTATGAACCGATCGTCGCTTTTCGGCAAGAGGTTTTTCTCCGGTTGACAGGCGCAGGGGGATACGGTATAATAAATCCCCTAATCTCACAGTAGGAATTGGAGGAAGGCCGCCTATGTACAGGCAGCGATGTTGCCCTCTTTGCATATAATACGATTGCAAAGAGAGGAACGAAGCATGTTTGATGAATTGAAGGAAATGATCGCCGCCTACAAGGCCCGCGACCCGGCGGCACGCACGTCCATGGAAGTGCTGCTGCTCTATCCGGGGCTGAAGGCGGTGCTCAGTCATCGCCGGGCCCACTGGTGCTATGAGCACAATCTGAAATTCCTGGCCCGCGCAATTTCCCAGGCCAGCCGCCGCCGCACCGGGATCGAGATCCATCCCGGCGCCAAGATCGGCAAGCGTCTGGTCATTGACCACGGCATGGGCATCGTCATCGGCGAGACTGCCGAGATCGGGGACGACTGCCTGATGTATCACGGCGTCACCCTGGGCGGCACCGGCAAGGACGTGGGCAAGCGCCACCCCACCATCGGCAACAACGTACTGATCGGCACCGGCGCCAAGGTCCTGGGCCCCATCACCATCGGGGACAACAGCCGCGTGGCGGCAAACTCCGTGGTGCTCAAGGAAATTCCGGGGGACTGCACGGCGGTGGGTATCCCTGCCCGGGTGGTGCGACGCTCCGGTGAGAAGGTCAACTACGTCAGCGAAGTGGATCATGTGCGGGACGTGGCCGACCCGGTCAGCAGCGATCTGGCCGCCCTGCGGGAGGAGATCGCCAAGCTCAAAAGCCGGGAGAGCGAACTGGAATCCCCCACCGAAGACCATTATATTATATGAACCGAATCCCGAATCCGCAGCTGCGGATTCGGGATTTTCTGCGTGGATTGCTAACAGGAATTTAATATAGATTTAAGAAATTGCATCTTGACCCGCTGTGTCGTATCGCGTATAATTAGTTAAAACTTTTTAAATAAGTTTTGATTCTACAGAGACTGAGAGGGAGCACCCATGGATATTTTTGAAAAGTGCAGGAATTTCAGCCTGGCTAACGACTATCGGGCAAAGGGGGTTTATCCCTATTTCCACGCGCTGGAATCCCGGCAGGACGTGGAGGTCATCATGGAGGGCAAACGCCGCATCATGCTGGGCTCCAACAACTACCTGGGGCTGACCACCGAGCCTGCCATCATCGAGGCGGGCATCAAAGCCTTTGAGAAATACGGCAGCGGCTGCTCCGGCTCCCGCTTCCTCAACGGAACCCTGGAGATGCACCTGGAGCTGGAGGCGGAGCTGGCAAAGTTTGTGCACATGGAGGGCGCGGTGACCTTTTCCACCGGCTTTCAGTCCAACCTGGGCATCATCAGCGCCATCGTGGGCCGGGGCGATTACGTGATTTGCGACCGGGAAAACCACGCCAGCATCTACGACGGCTGCAAGCTCAGCTACGGCAAGATGCTCCGTTACAGGCACAACGACATGGCAGAGCTGGAGAGCCTGCTGCAGCGGGTGCCGGAGACGGCGGGGACGCTCATCGTCACCGACGGCGTTTTCTCCATGGGCGGCGACATTGCCAATCTGCCGGAGATCGTCCGGCTGGCCGAAAAGTACGGCGCCCGGGTGATGGTGGATGACGCCCACGGCCTGGGCGTCATCGGCGAGGGCGGCCGGGGCACTGCCAGCTACTACGGACTGGAGGACAAGGTGGACATCATCATGGGCACCTTCTCCAAGTCCCTGGCGAGCCTGGGCGGCTATATGGCGGCTTCCGAGAACGTGTGCGACTACGTGCGGCACAATTCCCGCCCCTTCATCTTCTCTGCCTCCATTCCGCCCGCCTCCTGCGCGGTGGCCCTGGCGGCCCTGCGGTATCTCGAGGCGCACCCGGAGCGGCCGGAGCGGCTTCGCGCCCTGTCCGCCTATGCCCGCGCCGGCTATAAGGCAAGGGGCCTTCACATCCGGGAATCGGAAACGCCCATCATTCCCATCTACACCTATGAGGCGGAGAACACCCTCGTCAAGGCCAAGGAGCTGTATGACGCGGGCGTGTACGTAAATCCCGTCCTGCCTCCCGCCACCGCCCCGGGCGAGTGCCTGCTGCGCACAAGCTATATGGCCACCCACACCGAGGCCCTCATCGACGAGGCGGCGGACATCATGGCCAAAATCCTTTTGGCGCCTTAACGGTTCCGTCCCCCCTGCGGGTGACGAAACAGGCGCAAGGCCTCGTACAACTCGGCTTATCGTGTTTTTGCCGAGGCAAAGTCCCTCTGAACTCCCCCTGGCGTGCGATTGACTGAATGGTCACCTGGTCTGAGGAAAACCACAGAAATATGCAGACAGCCGACTCTTCCCGAAGAGCCGGCTGTCTGCATATAATATGTATAACAGGCGCGGATTGAAAATCAGAGCTGCTGTTCGGCCTGGGCGGCGGCGTTCAGGGTGCTGACCACCGGAACGTCCGGATAGTCGGTGAGCACCGGCAGCGGCAGAGACTGCATATAGGCGTGCATGGCCTCAGCAACCCGCTTGCCGTTGGCCACCGCCTCCACAACGGTGCGGGCGCCGCTGGCGGCGTCCCCCGCGGCAAAGACGCCCGGGCGGGAGGTGTGTCCGTCTTCGTCCGCAATCAGAAGACCCGAGGGCTTGGTACCGATGTCCCGGGCGCTCTGCATGATGCTGCTGCCCAGCTCCTGGCTCACCGCCACGATGACGCCGGTGCAGGGATAGAGCTTCTCCGAGCCGGGGATGGGGTGGACCTTGCCGTTTTCGTCCAGCTCACTGTCGGCGAAGACCACGCCGTCCTGACGGATTTCCATGGGGATTTTCATCATCTCAAACTCCACGCCCTCCAGCCGCGCGTAACTGGACTCGTACTGGCTGGCGGCCAGCTGGTCCCTGCGGTTGAAAACCGTCACGTAGCGAGCGCCCTGCCGGATGGCGGTGCGGGCGCAGTCCATGGCGGAGTTGCCCGAGCCGATGACGATGATCCGCTCTCCCAGGCGGAAGGCCTCGGGGCTGGCCAGATAGTTGATGGCGAAGGTCACGTGGCCCAGACTCTCGCCCTTGATGTGCAGGGAACGGGGCTTCCACAGACCGGCGCCCACGAACACGCTCTGATAGCCGTCCCGAAACAGGTCGTCGATGGTGATGGCGCCGCCGATGGTGGTATTGGGCCGGAACTGGATGCCCTTGAGCTCCAGGTGGCGATAGGCGATGTCGTCCAGCACCGAGTCCGGCAGACGGAAGTCGGGGATCCCGTAGCGCATGACGCCGCCGATTTTGTCCCGGCTGTCGAAGATGGTGACGCCGTAGCCGTAGCGGGCCAGGATGATGGCGATGGTCAGGCCGGCGGGACCGGCGCCGATGATGGCCACCCGGCGGCCGTTGAAGGGGGCCGGCCCTTTCACCATCTGGTTTGCGTAGGTGGTGGAGATATAGTTCTCGATTACGGAGAAATGCACCGGTACGTCCTTGATGCCGCGGATGCAGTGTCCCTCGCATTGCTTTTCGTGGTTGCAGACCAGCGAGCAGACCGTGGTCAGGGGATTGTTTTCAAACAGCATCCAACCTGCTTCGTTCAGCTTCCCGTCCTTCAGAAGCCGGATAACCTCCGGAATGTTGGTGTGGATCGGGCAGCCCTCCCGGCAGCGGGGCTTTTTGCAGCCGAGACAGCGATTGGCCTCTTCCATCACATGCAGCGCCATGGGAACCCCTCACTTTCCTGTTGGATAAAAAACGATCATTCAGCTGAACTGTTCAGTCACCCGCGGGGAGACTGAACAGTTCGTATCGTATCATAGTTTCCCGGGAATGAAAATGGAAAAAACGGACTTCGGCATTGATTCCCCGGCGTTTTTACCGCTCCAGCGTAAATCCGGCAAGCATGGGAGATACGTGCTCCAGCAGGTCCTGAATCCAGGGGCCGTAGGTGCTGCCCTTGGCGCAGGCCATGAAGGGGGCGTAACCGGCGGACTGCTTCAGCGCCTCCGCGTCATCTGCCAGGTTTCCGCGCCAGTAGGCCTCCAGGAAGGCGTAGAAGAAGTCCGAGGCCAGGGCTGCGTCCTCCTGGGAGACGCCCTGCTTTTCCGCAAGCAGCTCCACGGTGTGACGGCAGCCGGCGACACGCAGTTCCTTCTGCCAGTCGGCAAAGCGCAGCAGCCGCTCGTCCTTCTGCCCCGTCTGCCAGGCCCAGGCGGTCACGTCCAGCGCACAGGGGGTGTAGACCAGCTCCTGAGGCGTCAGGTCCAGGACGCCGTAGGCCACCGGGTAGGCGGTGAGGCACTCGGTCAGAAGCTCCGTGAGCTCCCCCTCCTGATAAACCCCGCGCAGATGCATGTGGCCGCTGAGGTACAGGGGAATGTGAAACTCCTGCAGCAGCGCCGTCAGCTGTTCACCGTTTCGCACATAGTAACCGCTGCCGGGCTGGCGGCTGATGGGCGCGAGCAGATTGTAGTGCCCGGCGCAGAGAACGAACAGGTTCCGGTCCCGGGCCTCCTCCAGCATGCTTTTCACCCAGGAAAGCGTCTGCTCGGAGAGAAAGGCCAGGTCCTGGCTGCTGCCGCTGAGCAGGCCCATGCTGCCCGCGTTTGCAAGGCCAGCGCTGAAATCGATGGCGTGGGGATCATAGCCGGCGGTATCCAGCATCAGCAGCATCAGATCGTCCACAATGACACTGTAGCTCAGGGAGGCCGGGTCCCGGCTGAAGGCGTCGCTGTAGCCGAAGTCCGCGTAATACGCGGTGAAGGTGGTCTGGTTGACGGGGTAGAGGTCGTGGTTTCCGGGCAGCACGTAGATCCGCAGCCCCTCCTCCTCGGCGGCGTGCAGCTTGGCGGCGAGAGCGGCGTGCTTGGCCTCCCGCCCGCCGTTGACCAGATCACCGGTCAGCAGCAGAATCTCCGCCTCCTGGCGCCTGGCATCCCAGAGCAGGGCGTCCACGATCTCCATATTGTATACCGTCTCGGAGACGGCATTGGTCTTGTCGGTGTTGTCCGGGTCCAGATGCAGGTCCGAGGCTACCGCGATGCGCAGCCCCGGCGAGGCCGGCAGCAGGCTCTCCTTTCCCTTCTCCAAGGCGGCGCGGCTGAGCCCCGGCGTATCCGCCGCGGCATGGGGAAAGAGGAGAGCCAGCGCAAAGGCCAGCAGGATGCTGGCGGGAATGGCCCAGATCAGATTGAAGCATTTCTTGTAGCTTTTCATGCAGATTTCCGTTTCTGTGTTTTTCTTCTATTATACAGAAAATCCGGCAGCATTCAACCGAAAATGTGAAATTCTCTCCGCGCGTATGTTGTGGCGCTTTTTTCCATCTTTTCCTCTTGACTTCCGACCGCCGGGATGATATTATTCAAAAGCACGCGCCCGCACGCTATGTTACAGGGTCATGCCGCCGCTGCGGTGTCCTTTCCGCCTGTGACTTGGCTGCTGGGTATAGTAAGATTTGAAAGGAGCATTTCCCATGATTACCAAGGAAGTCAAGACCAAAGTCATCGGCGAGAACGCCACCCACGAGGGCGACACCGGTTCCCCCGAAGTCCAGATCGCCATTCTCACCCAGCGCATCCGTGAGCTGACCGAGCACCTCAAGCAGCATCCCAACGACGACCACAGCCGTCTGGGCATGTACAAGATGGTCGGTAAGCGCCGTCGTCTGCTGGACTACCTGGCCAAGAAGGACATCGAGCGTTACCGCGCCATCATCGCCAAGCTGAACATCCGCAAGTAATCGGCGCATTTCTGAAGGGTATGAAGGTTTTTGCAGGGGACAACTGAATCTTGTCCCCTGCTTTTTTCCGCCTTCCGCCCTGCCCCGCATTCGTCAAACAAGGCGGCCAGGGAGGGTTCGTATTTGAAGCAGCGCCCGGCTTCGGGCGGACCTTGCTTCAAGTGCGAAGCTGACCGATGCCCCAAAACACAAAGGAGAATAGGTATGATTATTACCAACAAGCAGTTCCCCAACTACAGAAAATTCGAAATGATGTATGAAGGCCGCCCCCTGTCCATGGAGGTCGGCAAGCTGGCTGAGCTGTGCAACGCCTCCGTCCTGGTCCGCTACGGTGAGACCACCGTGCTGGTTACCTGCACCGCCTCCGCCCGTCCCAAGGACGGCATCGACTACTTCCCCCTCGCCGTGGACTTCAACGAGAAGCTCTACGCCGTGGGCCGCATCCCCGGCAGCTTCATGCGCCGTGAGGGCAAGCCCAGCCTTCCCGCGGTTCTGGCCTCCCGCCTGATCGACCGCCCCATGCGTCCCCTCTTCCCCTCCGACCTGCGCAATGACGTGGTCATCGCCTGCGAGGTCCTGAGCGTGGACCGGGACTGCAGCCCCGAGATCACCGCCATGATCGGCGCCTCCGCCGCCGTCTCCATCTCCGACGTGCCCTTCAACGGCCCCATCGCCGGCATCGTGCTGGGCTGGGACGGCAAGAAGTTCCTCTTCAACCCCACCCAGGAGGAGCGCAAGACCAACCGCATGACCACCACCATCGCCGCCACCCACAAGAAGATCGTCATGATCGAGTCCGAGGCCGACCAGGTCCCCGACGAGGTCATGTATGAGGGCATCGTCCAGGCCCACGAGCATCTGCAGCCCGTTCTGGACCTGATCGATCAGATGGTCGCCGAGGTTGGCAAGCCCAAGTTCAGCTACGAGCACGCTGCCTTCGACGAGGAGCTGTTCGAGAAGCTGGTGGCCAACGAATTCGAGTCTATGGAATACTGCATGGACACCGACGACAAGAACGTCCGCGAGAGCCGCGTGAACGACTGGGTCACCATGGTCCAGGAGAAGTACGGCGAGGAGCATCCCGAGCTCATGCAGTACATGGATGAAATCCTGTACAAGCTGCAGAAGA
>CAMVIC010000005.1 GCA_947167435.1 uncultured Clostridia bacterium
TCTGTGCTGCCGGTTTTTACATAGTTCTGCGCAAACTGCTTCTGGCAGCCCGGACTCTCGTATCGGGACGGAAAGAAGCGCAGAACCATTTCCAGGACAAAAACCGCCCAGGTAACGTAGAGAATGGCCGGCAGGTCCTCGACACTTTCGGTAACCGTCGCTTCGCTGAACAGCCGGAAACGGATGTAGCTGATGAGAAGCATGACAAACAGAGCGGATCTGTAGACCAGACGAACACAATGCAGCGTGCTTACCACACTGATTCTATTTTTGCTTCTCATCTGCACGCCTCCTTGGAAAAATGTATCGGGAGTCTATGTAGTCATTTATTCCAGTTCAACAGGGCGAGACATCAAAACCACCGTCTCCACATGGCTGGTGCGCGGAAACATGTCAACAGCGGTGGCAGCTCTGAGTACATACCCGAAGCCATTGAGGCGCAAAATATCTCTGGCGAGAGTCGCCGGGTTGCAGGAGACATAGACGAGACGATCCGGACTCATGGCAGCGATGGAGGAAATCGCGAGTTCATCCATGCCCTTGCGGGGCGGATCCACAACGATGACCTCTGGCTGTATTCCGCGTGCCGCCAGCTCCTGGGCTGCTTTTCCCGCGTCGGCACAGATAAACTCCGCGTTGCGGATTCCATTGCGCTCCGCATTCTCTCCGGCATTTGCGATCGCTTCCGGGACAATTTCCGCACCGATAACACGTCCGGCACAGCGCGCCATGCGCAGGCTGATGGTTCCGGCACCGCAGTAAAGATCAAGTGCCGTTGAAGCAGGCGAAAGTGCGGCGTATTCCATGGCCTTTTCGTAGAGCTTTTCCGCCTGGGGCGGGTTTACCTGATAAAAGGCCTGGGGCGCGATCTCAAAGCGCAGACCGCAGAGCGTGTCGTGAATGCAGGCGTCGCCCCAGAGCGTGTAAAAATCACCGGACAGTATCGTGTTCCCTCGGGCTTTGTTGACGTTGAGAACAATGCCGCTCAGCTCCGGACAGGCAGCGCGAAGGGCATCAACAAGCGAAGCGGTCTTAGCGCCGAAGCCTCTGGCGGCGACGATACAGGCGACTGCGTCGCCGCTGTGAACCGCCTGGCGGCAGAACACATGACGAACCGTACCTCTGCCGCTGGCTTCATCAAAAGCTCTTATGCCGTTGTCCTGCATAAAGGCGGTGACGCCTGCCGCAACACGGCAGCTGAGTTCGCTCTGAAGGGCGCAGCGGGTGACCGGAATCAGTTCATGGCTTCGCTCCCGATAGAAGCCGAAAACGGGCTTTCCGTTTTGCTCGGAAACCGCAAAAATCCCCTTGTTGCGATACTGCTCCGGCTTTTCACACGCAAGAATCTCCTCCGCGTGCAGCGTCTGCTTCCCAATATGGTTGAGCGCGTCGTTTACCCGGTTCAGTTTGAAACGCAATTCTTCCCCGTATGCCATGTGCCGTGTGTCGCAGCCGCCGCATTTTCCGAAGTGGGGACAGTCGCTCTCAATGCGCGCGGGAGAGGGGGAGAGCAGCTTTTCCCCGCGGGCGTATACGGCACCGGCTGTGACCTTTACGATGCGCAGTTCCCACTCCTCGCCCAAAAGAGCGCGGGGAACGAAGACGGCGCGTCCGCGCACGTGACAGACGCCCAGAGCCTCTGAGGTATAACCGTCGATAACGGCATGAATGATTTCATTTTTCGTCAATTCTTCCATGCGTCTATGATACCACAGAGAGAAAGACTTGGCAATTCTTCCCTGTATTTCTTTTCGCTCTTGATTTTGGATATTCCTGGATGTATCATATAGAAAACCTACAGAAAGAGGCGCTTTACATGAGTTATATTCCCAGCCCGGAGCAGGCAAAAGAGCTCGTCATGCGATACAATCAGGAACCGTTTCATATCCAGCACGCCGAGACGGTATCAAAGGTAATGGGGGAATTTGCCAGAGAATACGACCCGGAGCGGGTCGACTTCTGGCGTACTGTCGGCATGCTTCATGACATAGACTTTGAGCGTTGGCCGGAGCAGCACTGCGTAAAGGCAAACGAGCTCCTGCATGAGCTCGACATTGACGAGGAGGTAATCCACGGCGTCGTCTGCCATGGCTATGGCATCTGCAGCGACGTGGAGCCGGAGCACTATATGGAGAAGGTCCTCTTTGCCACCGATGAACTGACCGGCCTGATTGGGGCGGTTGCGCTTATGCGGCCGAACGGAATCTCGGACATGGAGGTCAAATCCGTAAGCAAAAAGTTCAAGGATAAGAAATTTGCCGCCGGCTGTGACCGGGAAGTGATTCGGAGAGGTGCTGAAATGATGGGAATCGAGCTCAACGAGCTGTTTGCCAAAACCATCGACGCCATGCGCGCCTGATGCTTCGCCTGTATTATGCGGTTCCAACCGGGGATTCAGGCGCTGCTTCATCGAAATCATTTTCGGCGTATCGGAAGAACCGTCTTTTTTCTCAGCGCCGGCCGGAAGACCGGACACTCAGCATGGCGGCGGAGCTTCTGCTGATCCATGCGGTGAAAAGCCTGAAGCCCGACTGCAGCCTGCCTCTGCGGCTTCAGACAAACGCATTTGGAAAGCCGATGCTTGAAAATGACGGCCTGCACTTCAGCCTGTCACACACGACGGGCTTTGTGGTCTGCGCGATCGGAGATCGGGAGTTGGGAGTAGACGTCGAGAAGACACGCACATATCGGGAGGCACTGGTGCGCCGCTTCTTCTGCCCGGAGGAACAGGCTTTTTTGGGTCGCTCGGCGGATTCGGATGAGGATTTTACCGTTCTCTGGACCCTGAAAGAAAGCTATTTGAAGGCGCTCGGCTGCGGACTGAATCGCCCGCTGAATTCCTTTTGCGTCTGCCTGGAACCGAGACCCCATCTGAAGGATGACTCTGAAACGGGCTTCTGGTACGCGCGACTGAAAGAGGCCCACGTCTCCCTCTGTGTTCCCGGTGATCCCTGTCCGTCTCCGGAACTGGTGGAGGAACTTGTGCTGCCGCGAGATGCAAATCAACGGGAGTTGTGACAAAAAACATAGGGAAGAAAATCAGCCACTGAGCGCGCCGTTGAAAAAACGGCGCGTTTCTGATATAATAACGCCAATCACTTTTTCGGAGGGACCGTGTCCGGCATGACGAAAAAAAGAACGCTGTTCTTCCTGGCAACCTGCCTGCTGTGTTCTCTCTTTATAACGCCATTTGCCAGAGCGGAAACTATATCCCCCGGGGATAAAGGTGCGCTCTCGGCTGAAAGCTGCATCCTGGACCGCAGCGGCTATGCTGACGGCAGCCGCTATCATAACCCCGGGAGCAATATGCAAACCGTCAGAGTGGGTCTGCGCTATGAGGATACGGCGGCCTATGAGGCTGAACTGGAAAACCTGAGCGGGGGCGGGTTCGCCTTCGGGTATTATGACGCGGAGCGCAACTTCGTAGAAATAGACAGATGCGGCGACAGCCGGATTATGGTCGTCGGATATGGGAATAACCCCTTATGGCATATCCTGCTTAATGCCGGCTTTGATACCCGGGAGGAAGCAGAACAGACAGCGGCGCTTTACGAGGGAAAGGCGATACGCCTGGGCGAGCGGGAGCGCGTCTATTTCGGATCTTTCCGAAACTGGGACGACGCGTTTGAGACCATCCGGGACAATAAGCTGGGAGCCAGACCCTTCACTGACGCGATGCCGGAGCTGCGTGTGCTCAGCGAGAGAGATGCCCGCGTCGTATTTCAGCCGGAGGATCCGTATGCGGAGCTCGCGGTGCTCCCGCTGCCTGTCGGCGGGGAAGCCCTCACGGCCTTTCGGGACGAGATTTACCGCGGCGGATTTGCATTTCGGGTATTTGAGAATGACCGCCTGACGGTGATCAACCTTATCCGCCTGGAGGACTACGTCAGGGGAGTGGTTCCATATGAAATGGATCCGCAATGGCCGATTGAGGCCCTGCGTGCGCAGGCAATCTGCGCCAGAACCTACGCGGTGTATAACCGTGACGGATATTCACAGTACGGCTTTGATCTGACGGACAACACCGAGAGTCAGGTTTACAGAGGATGCCGGGAAGCCACTGCCTCGACAGATTATGCTGTCGAGTCCACCGTCGGACAGATGATTCGGTATCAGGGCGAGATCTGCGAGATCTATTATTTCGCCGCGGACGGAGGCAGCACGGAGGACGGCGTCCATGTTTTCCAGGCGGACCGTCCCTATCTTCGCGGAAAGCTGGACCCCTTTGAGGCCACCGTGAATTATCCGCTGAGCAGCTGGGAGGTCCGATGCGACGGCGCACAGATAACCGAGCGCCTGCGGCGGCGCGGCTATGAGATGGGCACCGTTGTGCAGCTTCAGCCGGAATATTCGGAAACGAACAATGTGATTGCCATCACCTTTCAGGACGAGTTTGGAAAAACCTTGCGACTGGAGGGCCGTCCCTGCTATACCGCCCTGCGCCTGAACAGCTGCCATTTCTCGGTGCATCGGGACGAAGAAAGCTTTGTCTTCACCGGCGCCGGTCTGGGACACAGCTGCGGGATGAGTCAGTGGGGGGCCTATGCCATGGCACTGAACTTCGGATACAGCTGCGAGGACATCATCCGATTCTATTATACAGGAGCCTATATTGCATGAAGAAATCTGATTTTTACTTTGACCTGCCGGAGGAACTGATCGCCCAGACGCCGATTCCGGAACGGGATCACTCCCGTCTGCTGCATCTGAACAAAGTGAGCGGCGAGATTGAACATCGGCATTTTTATGATCTCCCGGATTATCTGCGGGAAGGGGACTGCCTGGTCCTGAACGATTCCCGCGTGCTGCCTGCAAGGCTGATCGGTACGCGAGAAAGCGGCGGCAGTGTGGAACTGGTGCTGCTGCGGGATTTGGGAGAGGGCCGCTGGGAGTGCCTGAGCCGTCCCGGCCGTAAAACAAAGCCCGGAACGAAACTCAGTTTCGGGGACGGAGAACTGACAGCCACCGTGGAGGCTGTGGCGGAGGGCGGGAACCGGATCGTACAGTTTCGGTATGAGGGAATCTTCCTGGAGGTGCTGGAGCGCCTGGGAAAGATGCCGCTGCCCCCGTATATAAAGGAAGAGCTGAAGGATTCCGAACGCTACCAGACCGTGTATTCCCGCGAGCTTGGAAGCGCTGCCGCGCCGACGGCTGGACTGCATTTCACCAAAGAGCTTCTGGAGCGCGTGCAGGCAATGGGGGTCAAAGTCTGTTATGTGACGCTGCATGTTGGCCTTGGAACCTTCCGACCGGTAAAGGAGGACGAGATTGAGGACCATGAGATGCACGCGGAGTTTTGCATGGTCCCGGAGGAGACTGCCCGCATCGTGACGGAGACCAAAAAGGCCGGCGGCCGCGTGGTTGCGGTTGGAACCACGTCCTGCCGGACCTTGGAAAGCTTCGCGCTGGAGGACGGGACGCTTCCGGCTACCTCCGGCTGGACCAGCATCTTTATTTATCCCGGCTATCGCTTCCGCTGCGTGGACGCGCTGGTAACCAATTTCCATCTGCCGGAGAGCACGCTGATCATGCTGGTTTCCGCCCTGGCCGGGCGGGAGAATATCCTGCATGCTTATGCAGTTGCCGTAAAGGAGCGTTACCGCTTTTTCTCCTTTGGGGATGCGATGTTTATAGAGTAAAAGAAATTTGCCGACGAGGCAAAGATCGAAAAAAGCCCGGAAACAAAGGCGTTTAATACGATATATGCAATAAACATGCCTACTTGATTATCGCACACAAGACCGATAAGACGTTTTATATGGTGGATTTGGCATATCAGGATGGACGGTACACATAACTATGATTTCAAAGAACGAGAACCGTGAAACGTCGATTAACGAAAAGCTGCTGGCGGTCGTTCGGGCAACCGTTCTAAACACGCCCGGCCCAACGGCAGACAAGACCGTATTTGAAGAACTGAAACAGATATTTGCCATCAGTATTTGCCACATGAAACAAACAACAAAGTGACTTCGGTGAAGCTGCATCGGCAGACAAAGGTAATCGGCTTTAGGGCGGGAACAGGATCGAATCCGCTGCAGCAGGGTTTCGAAGTCGTTCCGGTTGTTGGCAATGGTAAACGCATCGGCCAGAACCTCACCTTCTGAACTGAGAATGAAGCAGTCATGCTTGTCCTTCGCCACATCAATTCCAACACAAACCATCATGATACCTCCAGAGTAAAGATTTATGATGCTGCATCCACAGAACACTTTGCCTTGTAACCTTGTTCCACATAAACCGTCTGGCGGTATCTAACTGATTAACAAAACTGCAAAGGGCTGTGGTCGGAGCCTTTCTTGAACCGTCTTTGCGGTAGGAGGCATGTACCAATCCACAGCATCCCTTGCAGTGTAGCACAGCCCTTGGAGAGGGGCTATAAAAACTACTACTCTATAATACAAGGAGGCATGTTCGCTGAAGTTACTCATAAATGACATTTTTGACCAAATGGAATTGATTCCACAGGCTTTCTTGCTCACGGTGTTTCTAATCGTTATGTTTGCTTTGCTGCAGAATTCAATGTCACATGAAAAAATCGAATTCAAAAGACTGTGGAAGTACTGGCGTGTGGGGTTATTTATCTTCTATTCCTCGTTTGTCCTGGTAAACACACTTTTGACTAGACGAGACATAAACCCCTATCGCTGTGTTTTTATGCACTTCGGCTTCCGGAAAGACCCGAAATGGAACAATGAAATTATTGAAAATATCCTTCTATTTATTCCGCTCATCCTCTTGTACCTGTCGGCGTTCAAACCGGAAAAGCCCTGGAAATCTGCCTTGATTCTGTCCGTGTGTGCAACTTGCTTTATTGAGCTGTCCCAGCTGCTGTTCTGGCTGGGGAATTTCCAGTTTTCGGACATGCTTTACAATGTCATCGGGGGCATGATCGGCTGCGGAATCTGGTTTGCGGTGGACAGAGCCAGAAGGCGCTTTGCCCACGGGGAGAACAGCACCGTTCAGAGGACGTCGGGATGAAATACCTGGATTGGCTTCTGGATCTGCTGTATCCCCGCCGCTGTGCCTTCTGCCACCGACTCTCCCCGGATGGGCTGCCGGTGTGTCCGGCCTGTGCGGGAAAGCTGCCCTTTGCCCGGGGCGGAGAGCAGCGGCAGCGCCTGCCGGAGATTGAGACCTGCGTTTCGCCGCTGCTTTATGAGGGGATCGTTCGCGACTCCCTTCTTCGCTATAAATTCGGCGGAAGGCGGGAGTACGCAAAGATTTATGGGGAATTTCTGGCAAAATGTATTGACGAAAACGGAATTTCCTGCGATAGTATCACATGGACGCCTTTGAGCCGGAAACGGCTCCGCAGTCGCGGCTATGATCAGGCGCGGCTGCTGGCCGAGGAAATTGCCGCCCGCACCGGTCTGCCATGCGTGCAGATGCTGGTGAAGCTGCGCAACAATCCCGCGCAGTCCGGTACCGGCAGCGCGGAGAAGCGGCGGGCGAATGTGCTGGGCGTCTATGCCTGCCCATCGGAAGAGGCGGTGAAGGGAAAGCGGGTGCTGCTGGTGGACGATATCGTGACCACCGGCGCAACGCTGTCCGA
This sequence comes from uncultured Clostridia bacterium, assembly GCA_947167435.1. The sequence continues at coordinate 7,556 of CAMVIC010000005.1, forward strand.
ATGCGCAAAGGTTCTGCGCAGAGCGGGTGCGGCCTCTGTCTGTGCCTGCACACTGGCCCGGCGGGCAAAGCAAGAATAATTAAAAACGAGGTGCGGATATGACCATAGTGGAAAGAGACATTGCGGTGGACATGGGGACGTCCTCCACACTGCTGTTTGAAAAAGGCAAGGGCATCATTGCCCGGGAGCCGACGGTGGTTGCGGTGGATCGGGTGACCGGGAAAATCCTGCGTGTCGGCCAGGACGCCCAGAAGGCTCTGGGACGGACACCGGCCAACATCGTGCCCATCCATCCGATCAGCGCCGGTGTGATTTCAGACTATGAGCTGGCAGCGCAGATGCTGCGGGATCTGGTTGCACGGGTGACCTCCTTCCAGTTTTTCAAGCCCCGGGTTCTGGCCTGCGTGCCCAGCAGCGTCACCGGCGTGGAAGAGCGCGCGATGATCGACGCCGCCATTGAGGCGGGCGCCCGCAAGGTCTATCTGCTGGAGACAGCGGTGGCAACGGCGATGGGTGCCGGCGTGGATATCTCAAAGCCCGACGGACACATGGTTATCGACATCGGCGGCGGCACCACGGAGGTGGCGATTATCTCAGTGGGCGGCGTGGTGGAATGCGAGTCCATCAAGGTGGCCGGCGCCAGCTTCGACGAGGCCATCGTGCGCTACATCCGCTGCAAGCACAACATGCTGGTGGGTCTGGGCGCTGCCGAGGAGCTGAAGCGGAATATCGGCTGCGTGATGCAGCGGCCCGACATGGGCGTGGAAGAGGTCAAGGGCCGCAACTTGGCAAACGGCCTGCCCAAGACGGTGAGCGTCAGCTCCAATGAGCTGATCGAGGCCTTTGTGGAACCCATGAACCACATCCTGGATGCGGTCCATTCCGTCCTGGAGCGGACGCCGCCCCAGCTGGTGGGCGATCTTGACAAAAACGGAATTATCATGTCCGGCGGCGGCAGTCTGATTTACGGCATGGACCGCCTGATCGAGCGCAGCACGGGCATCCGCACCACGGTGGTGGACGATGCCATCTCCTGCGCGGCCTACGGCGCTGGCAGGATGCTGCAGCACCTGGACGAGATGCAGGACGGCATGATGAACTTCCACCGCATGCGTCAGCTGAAGGGCTGAGCGGCGGCCTGAGAGAGGGGAGACGGCGTATGAAACTCCTGGAAAACGTGAGAAAACTGGCGCAGAAAAAGGACCTGCCCCCGGTGTGCTCCGCAGTGGTTCTTGCCGCAGGCAGCTCGGAACGGATGGGCAGCGACAAAATCCTGGCAGAGCTGGCGGGCACGCCGGTTCTGGTCCGGGCACTTACCCCGTTTCAGGAATCCGAATATGTGGAAGAGATCGTGGTGGTAACCCGTGCCGACCGGATCAACCGCATTGCCGACCTGGTAAAGGAGTATAAGCTCGACAAGGTGAGCAAAGTGGTCTGCGGCGGCAGCACCCGGATGGAATCCGCCCTGGCAGGCGTGTCGGAGGTGAAGGCGGAGGCGAAGCTGATCGCCATCCATGACGGAGCCCGCCCGCTGGTAAGCCGGGAGCTGATTGCGAGCACCGTGCAGGCGGCACGGGATTATCTGGCCGCGGTTCCGGCGCTGCCCAGCACCGATACACTGAAAACCGTGGACAAAAACGGCGCGGTGATCGGCGCGGTGGACCGCAGCGCAACCGTGCGGGTACAGACCCCGCAGGTGTTCACGGCCGATCTCATCAAGGGTGCGCTGACGGCCGCCGTCACCAAGGGCCTGCCCCTTACCGACGATTGCTCCGCCATCGCCCGCATGGGCGTCAAAACCCGGACGGTGCCCGGCGAGGAGGACAACATCAAGCTGACCACGCCCCGGGACCTGTGGCTGGCGGAGGCCATTCTGCAGGAGCGGAGGAAATGAACATGCGCATCGGACACGGATATGACGTACACCGGCTGGCGCCCGGACGGCGCCTGATCCTGGGCGGCGCGGAAATTCCCTGGGAGAAGGGCCTTTTGGGCCATTCGGACGCGGACGTACTGACCCATGCGCTGATGGACGCGCTGCTGGGAGCGGCGGCGATGGGGGATATCGGGCATCTGTTCCCGGACAACGATCCCCGCTATGAAGGGGCCGACAGCGTTCTGCTGCTGCGGGAAGTGACGGCCCGGCTTCGGGAGAACGGCTTCCGCCTGGTCAACTGCGACTGCACGGTGATTGCCCAGCGGCCAAAGCTCGCCCCGTATATTTCCCAGATGCGCGCAAATCTGGCGCAGGCCATGGACGCGCAGACCGACCAGGTCAGTGTAAAGGCCACCACCGAGGAGGGCCTTGGCTTTTCCGGCGAGGGTCTGGGCATCGCGGCACACGCGGTGGCGCTGATTGAAAGAATCCCGGCAGCCGGAACAGAATGAAGCAGGATACATGGAACAGGCGGGTGACATTGTCACCCGCCTGTTCAAGCTGTAAGCAGACTTCCGGAATCGGAAGAATTTAAGAGAAATTCATAGATTATATCGGTTTCGCTTGTTGCCTTTTTTTTAATTCTGGTCTATAATAATTTGATTCTAATTTAATGTGGGGTTTCAGGCCCACAGATAGAGCGGAGAAAGAAGTATGGAAGCTATCAGCAGCGGCTTTGCCTCTGCCGTAAACCGCCTGACAACGATGGGAATCTGGGATGTAATCGACATTCTGATCCTGGCCTATCTGATCTATCGGGTGATCTGGTTTGTGCGGCGGACCAGTTCTTACAATCTGACAAAGGGCGTTCTGGTTCTTCTGGCGGCGGTGGTTCTGGCCAATGCCCTGGACCTGACGATGATTAAGTTTTTGCTCAACCGCGCGGTTGAGCTGGGTCTTATTGCTCTTGTGATTCTGTTCCAGCCGGAGCTGCGCCGTCTTCTGGAGCGGATGGGCAGCAGCCTGACCTCCAATCACACGGCGGCAAGCTCCGTCATGGAGACCGCCATTTCTCAGACGGTGCTGGCCTGCAAGGAGATGTCGGCTTCCCGCACCGGTGCCCTGATTGTTTTTGAGCGCAACGTGAATCTGAATTCCGTCATGGGTACCGGTACTGTCATCAACGCCGACGTGTCGGCGGAGCTGCTGAAAAACATGTTTTTCAACAAGGCGCCGCTCCATGACGGCGCGGTGATTATCCGCGACACGCGGATCGCGGCCGCCGGCTGCGTTTTGCCCCTGACCCAGAGCACCAATCTGAGCAAGGAGCTGGGCATGCGCCATCGGGCCGGCATCGGCCTGAGCGAGCAGTCCGACGCGGTTGTGGTCATCGTCTCGGAAGAGACCGGCTCCATCTCCATGGCGGTGGACGGCATGCTGAAGCGGCACCTGACCGCCTCCACCCTGGATCGGCTGCTCCATTCGGAGCTGGTAAAGGAAGAGGATGGAGAGACCAAAAACGGCAATGTATTCCATAATCTGAAAAAGATATTCAAGGTGACAAAGGATGAACAGCAAAAGCCCGATGAGAAAACTGTATGACAGCAAGATCTTCTGGATGATTATCTCTCTGGCAGTGTCCCTGGCCATCTGGATTTACGTTACCAGCGTGGAGGGAGACGAATTCCGCCAGACCTTCCGCAACGTGCGCGTGGAGCTGGTGGGAGAAGAGACTCTGCTGAGCGGTCGGAATCTGGTAATCACGGATCTGGATCTGTCCACGGTGACGGTGGACGTGACCGGGCCGAGAAGAATCGTCACCGCACTCAGCTCTTCGGACCTGGTGGCCGAAATTGACGTCAGCAAGCTGACCCGGGCCGCCTACACCACCCAGAGCTATACGGTGGTTTACCCGGACGGCGTGGACAAGCGCAACCTGACCGTAAACCGGAAGTATCCGGAAACGGTGAGCTTTGTGGTGTCCCAGCAGACCTCCAAGTCCGTTCAGGTGCGCGGCGGCTTTGAGGGCAAGCCCGGGGAAGGCTACACGGCGGAAACGCCGGTGTTTGAGCCCTCCACCATTACGGTCTACGGGCCGGAAAACTATCTGAAGACAGTGGACCATGCCTGGGTCACCTTTGGGCGTGACGTGGAGCCCACCAGCACCTATTCGGTTGAGACCGGCTTCGTGCTGCGAAATGCGAGCAACGAGGCGGTATCCACCGCCTATCTGAGTACCTCCCAGGATACGGTGCGGGCAACGCTGCCGATCCTTGAGGTCAAGACCGTAGCTCTGGGAATCGACCTGATTGAGGGCGCCGGCGCGACCTCCGCAAACACCAAGCTGGATATTCAGCCGGCCTCGGTGACGCTGGCGGGCGATTCCGCCATTCTGGCCGGTATCAACCGCATCGTGCTGGATACCCTGGACCTGACGGACTTCGTCACCACCTACAAGCAGTCCTATGTGATTCCGCTGGACAACCAGCTGCGCAACATCACCGGCGTTACGGAAGCCACGGTCACGGCGGAAATCGTCGGACTGGAGACCAGAACCTTCAAGGTCACCAACATCTCCACCATCAACGAGCCGGACGGGGCGGAAGTGAACATTCTCAGTGAAAGCATCGACGTGGTGCTTCGCGGCACGGCGGAGGATCTGGCCGCTGTCAAGGCGGAGGATATCAGCGCCGTGGCGGATCTGTCGGACTACAAGGATTCCGTCGGCTCCTATATGCCCAGCGTGAACGTCTACGTATTTGGCCTCACGGACGTGGGCGCGGTTGGAGAGAATACGATTTCAGTGGAAATCAGAAAGGCTTGAGTATGACACAGGACGCCATCGTCACGAAACTGCTGCCTGACAATATGGCAGAGGTGCTTGTTATGCGCACCACGGCCTGCGGCAGCAACTGCGGCAGCTGCGAAAGCTGCATCTATCAGAGCGAACTGAAAACCGTCGCCCGCAACCGGATTGATGCCAAGCCCGGCCAGAAGGTGCTGATTGAGAGCAAAACCTCCCTTGTCTTCAACGCCGCCATACTGGTGTACGTGATGCCGCTGGTGCTGTTTCTGATCGGCTATGCCCTGGCCTGGGCACTGGGCGGCAGCGAAGGCACGTGTATTCTGGTCAGCTTTATGGCGCTGGTCATCAGCGGCGTAATCCTGGTGCTGACACAGCGGGCCAGAAAAGGCGAGAGCAGAATTACCTTTGATATCATTGAATGAGGACGGCGAGCAACATGATCAAGAGCATGACCGGCTACGGCAGCGCCAAGGGCACTGTAGAGGGCCTGGAGATCAGCGTGGAACTGAAAAGCGTGAACAATCGGTATCTGGATGCCTCCGTTCGGATGCCCCGCAGCTTCCTGTTTGCGGAGGAGACGGTGAAGGCCATCGTCCAGTCCCATATCAGCCGCGGCAAGGTGGACGTGTTCGTGAGCGTGGATTCCTCCGCAGCCGGCGACATGACCGTGCGGGTGAATGAGGCGCTGCTGAAAGGCTATCTGGAGGCTGTCAGCCACATCGCGGAGGAGTACCGGCTGGAAAACGATTGCACTGCCATGAACATCAGCCGCTTCCCCGACGTGCTGTCCGTGGAGAAAAAGGACCTGGACGCTGAGGCAATCTCCGCCGGGATCGCCCGGATCGCGGAGCAGGCCCTGTGTGATTTTGACGATATGCGTCTTCGGGAGGGCGAAAAGCTCCGGGAGGACGTGCTGAACCGACTGCAGACCATTGACGGCCTGGTGCGCCAGGTGGAAGAGAAAAGCCCTGAGACCGTTGCGGCTTATCGCCATCGTCTGGAGGAGAAGATGGCCGAGGTGCTGGGCACTGCCGGCATCGACGAAAACAGAATCCTGGCGGAAGCGGCGCTTTTTGCCGACCGGGTAGCAGTGGACGAAGAGACCGTGCGGCTGCGCAGCCATATGTCTCAGCTGCAGACCATGATGAACGGTTCGTCCCCCATCGGCCGGAAGATCGATTTCCTGATCCAGGAGTTTAACCGGGAAGCCAATACCATCGGATCCAAGTGCCAGAATTCCCAGATTGCCCACGTGGTGGTGGACCTGAAGGCCGAGATCGAGAAGATCCGGGAGCAGATCCAGAACATCGAATGAGGGAAACGGCATGAAACTGGTTGCGATCGGCTTTGGCAATCTGGTGTCCGCAGAGCGGGTGATCTCCATCGTGAGCCCCGAATCCGCCCCGATCAAACGCATGATCCAGGACGTGCGGGAGCGCGGCGCGCTGATTGATGCCTCCTTTGGCCGCAGTACCAGGTCCGTCCTGATTATGGACAGCGGCAACGTCATCCTTTCCGCGCTGACGCCGGAGACCCTGGCCCAGCGCTTTGATGAAGACTTCCGACAAGGAGAAGAATAGACGAATGACTGAAAGAGGCAAACTGTTTGTAATCTCCGGCCCGTCCGGGGCGGGGAAGAGCACCGTCGTTTTCCGGGCGATGGGCCAGCGAAGCGACGTATGCTTTTCCACCTCCGTGACCACCCGCCAGCCGCGGCCCGGCGAGGTGGACGGCAGGGAATACTTCTTTGTGGACCGGACGCGCTTTCAGGAAATGGTGGAGAACGACGAGCTGCTGGAGCATGCGGAATACGTCTCCAACTTCTACGGCACACCCCGGGACTATGTGGAGCGGAAGCTCGCAGAGGGCATGAATGTGCTGCTGGATATTGAAATCCAGGGTGCCCGCCAGGTGAGCGAAAAGGTTCCGGAGGCGGTTAAGATCTTCATCGTGCCGCCCTCCCTGGAGGAACTGCGCCGCCGTCTGGAGGATCGGGGCACAGAGACGGCCGAGACCATTGCCGGCCGGCTGACCCGGGCCCATCAGGAGTGCGCCGAGGCAATCTTTTACGACTATATCATCGTGAACGACGATCTGGATAAGGCTGCCGCCGAGCTGGACGCCATCCTCACCGCCGAGCACTGCAGAGCCGCCGATCGGGCGGACGCCCTCAAGAACCTGTAATCAAATTAATGCCGCAAACGCGGCAGAAGGAGAATACCAATCATGATGCTTTATCCCCCTGTTGCTGAACTTGTTGACAAAATCGGAAGCCGCTACCAGCTGGTGAATCTGGTGGCCCGCCGCGCCCGCGTCATCTCCGCCGAGGCGGAGGAGAAGCAGATACCCCTGGAGCGCAAGCCGGTCTCTATCGCCATTGACGAGGTGTATACCGGCAAACTCAGCATCAAGTAAAAACATCCATGCAGCAAGGTGGTGGACCCATGTCTGCCCTGGTGGCAAAGATCGCGGTGTCTGCCGCAACCTATTTTATCGACCGCCCCTATGATTACGGCATCCCGGATGAGCTTCGGGACAAAGCCGTGCCCGGCGCACGGGTCTACGTCCCCTTTGGCAAGGGAAACCGGCGCAGCGAGGGCATCATACTGGCGGTCACCGACCACAGCGAGTATGAAAAGCTGAAAAGCATCCTGGCGGTGCTGGACGATACGCCCGTCCTGTCACAGGAACAGATCCATCTGGCGCTGTTCATGCGGGAGCGCTGCTTCTGTACCGTGTATGACGCGGTGAAGACCATCCTGCCCGCAGGGCTGTGGTTTGACGAGGAGGGCCGTCAACGGGTCCGGGACAAAACGGTGGAGATGGTACGCCTTGCCGTATCCGGTGAGGATGCCGCGGCCATTGCGGACAGCAAGCGCCGCCGCTCGCCGCAGCAGGCAAACCTTCTGGACCTGCTTTGCAGCTTTCCGGCCCTGCCCAGCAGGGATCTTCTGCAGCACAGCGGCGCGTCCCGTCAGTCGCTGAAAGCACTGGCAGAGGCGGAGCTGGTAGAGCTCTATCCGCGGGAGGTGTTCCGTCGGCCGGAGGTGTTTACGGGAGAGACGGAGCCGCTGCCGGTCCTGAACGCTGAGCAGCAGCGGGCCTTCGAGGGCCTGCGGGAGATGGCTCAGCGGGATAAGGCGGAGGCTGCGCTGCTGTTCGGCGTCACCGGAAGCGGAAAGACCAGCGTCTACATCCACCTGATCCATGAGCAGCTGGAGCGTGGGAAAAGCGCCATTTTGCTGGTGCCGGAGATTGCCCTTACACCGCAGATGCTGCACACCTTTTCCTCCCATTTTGCCGATCAGGTGGCGGTGCTCCACAGCAGCCTGTCCACCGGAGAGCGGTATGACGAGTGGAAGCGGGTTCGCAGCGGGAAGGCTCATCTGGTTATCGGCACCCGGAGCGCGGTGTTTGCGCCGGTCCGGGATCTGGGCCTGCTCATTATTGACGAAGAGCAGGAGGAGACCTATAAATCCGAGAACGCGCCGCGCTATCACGCCAGGGATATTGCGAAGTATCGCTGCGCGAAGGCGGGTGCGCTGCTGCTTTTGGGCTCCGCCACGCCGGATGTGGTCAGCCGGTATCAGGCGCAGATCGGCAGATATGCCTTTTTCCGGCTGGACAGCCGCTATAACGAGCACAGCCTGCCGGAGGTCCGGATCGTGGATATGAAGCGGGAGCTCAGGCGGGGAAACGGCGGAAGCATCAGCTCCGTGCTCCGTGAAGAGCTTCAGGAGAATCTGGACAGGGGCGAGCAGAGCATCCTGTTCATCAACCGCCGCGGCGCCAATAAGCTGGTCAACTGCGGTGAGTGCGGCTATACCTTCAAGTGTCCGCGATGCAGCGTCTCGCTGACCTACCACAGTGCCAACCGTCGTCTTATGTGCCATTACTGCGGCTTTTCCCGCCGCCTGGAAGAGCGCTGCCCGGACTGCGGCGGTATGCTGAACTTCGTCGGGGCAGGCACGCAGCTGGTGGAGGAGGAACTGCACGAGATCTTTCCGGGCACGCCGGTTATGCGCATGGATACCGACACCGTGGCCCCGGCAGGCTCTCACGAGAAGCTTTTTGAACGGTTTCAACAGGAAAATGTCCCCATCATGGTGGGCACGCAGATGGTCACCAAGGGGCTGAATTTTGAAAACGTAACCCTGGTCGGGGTGCTGTCCGCAGACCAGAGTCTGTATGCCGGCGATTACCGGGCCGGGGAGCGGACATTCTCCCTGATCACACAGGTTGTGGGCCGCAGCGGGCGGGGCGAAAAGCCGGGCAGGGCGATCATCCAGACCTATACGCCTGAGAATGAGACCATCCTTCAGGCGGCACGGCAGGACTATGAGGCCTTTTATGCCTCAGAGCTGAGCCTGCGGCAGCTGCAGAACGCGCCGCCCTTCCGGGATCTGCTGGCGGTTACCGCCTCCGGACAGGATGAGGCTGTAGTGGTCCGTGCCTGCCAGTTTGTCCGACAGAGCCTGGAGAAAAGCCTCCCATCGGAAGCGCAGGCGACTCTGCTGGGGCCGACGCCGCTTGCGGTGGTAAAGGTGAACAACCGCTACCGCTACCGGGTGAATATCAGCTGTATCAGCTCCGCTGAGCTTCGCAGCGTGATTGCCCGGACGGTGATTGCCTGCAGCACGGACAAGCGCTTCAAGGGCGTGTCCGTCTTTGCGGACAGCGAACCGATAGATTGAATTGGGAGAGATACGAGAGTATGGCACTTCGGAATATTCTGACACAGGAGGAACCGCGCCTGTACAAAAAATGCAGACCGGTGACCGAATTCAACGAGCGGCTGCATCAGCTGCTGGACGACATGGCGGAGACCCTGGCCGCGTCCAACGGCGTTGGGCTGGCGGCACCCCAGGTGGGCGTTCTGCGCCGGGCGGTGCTGGTGCTGGAGACCAACGTGGCCGAGGACGAGGACGAATACGTGATCGAGCTGATCAATCCCGAGATCCTGGAGACCTCCGGCGAGCAGGAGGGCCCGGAGGGCTGCCTGAGCGTACCGGGAGAATACGGTCTGGTCAAACGCCCCATGCACGTGAAGCTGCGTGCCCAGGACCGGGACGGCAACTGGTTTGAGGTGGAGGGCGAAGGCCTGACGGCCAGATGCTTCTGCCATGAGCTGGACCATCTGGACGGAAGTGTCTTTACCTCTAAGTGCGAGCGGATGCTCAACGAGGAGGAACTGCAGAACGGAGAATACTGAGAATATGCGCATTGTGTTTATGGGGACGCCGGACTTTGCGGCGGCATCCCTGCAGAAGCTGCTGGCTGAGGACTTTCAGGTGGTCGGCGTCTTTACCCAGCCGGATAAGCCCAAGGGCCGGGGGATGGAGCTGAGCTTCTCCCCGGTGAAGGAGCTGGCACTGCAGGCGGGTATTCCGGTTTTCCAGCCGGAAAAGATGCGGGACGGCACCGCCCTGCAGCAGATTCAGACCCTGAAGCCGGACATCCTGGTGGTGGTGGCCTACGGCAGAATCCTGCCGGACGAGATTCTGGCGGCAGCGCCCCTGGGCGCTGTCAACGTTCACGGCTCGCTGCTGCCCCGCTACCGGGGCGCGGCGCCCATCCAGTGGGCAGTACTGAACGGCGACCGGGTAACCGGTGTGAC
>CAMVIC010000006.1 GCA_947167435.1 uncultured Clostridia bacterium
ACCAGCATCAGCTCCCAGCTGTAGATATCCACGTCCGGCGGCTCCGGCAGGCCCTGCTCGGCGGCGTTGCGCAGGGCAGTGGCATAGGGACTGTTGGGGTCTACGGTGGGTACCGGCTCCGGCGTGGGCGCTGCCGGGGCTGCCTCCGGCGCCGATTCCGGCGCTGCGGGAGCGGCCGGGTCCGCCGCGGCGGGGGCTTCCGGCGCCGCCAGCGGAGCGGGCTCCGGCGTTGCCGCGGGCTGCACCGTCTCCTGCGGCGCGCTGACGGTCTTCCCCAGGTCGAAGCTGTGGGGCGTGGCCGCCGCGTGATAATAGCTATAGGTAACGAAAAGTCCCGCCACCAGCAGGGCAAAGACAATCCGCCCGAACATATTGGTCCTCATGGCATAGTCCTCCAATGATAAGGTTTATCCATACAAACTATAATAGCATTTTCAGGGGAGCCGGTCAACATAATTTTGTTGAAGCAGGGGCTTTCCTCTGCTATAATATGGGAAAACAAAAAAGGAGGCTGCGCTATGAAGCTCACCTGGTACGGACATTCCTGCTTTCTGGCAGAGACGGGGGAAGGCTCCGCGGTTTTCGACCCCTATGCGCCCGGCAGCGTGCCCGGGCTGAGGCTGCCGCCGCTGACGGCGGACGCGGTGCTCTGCAGCCACAGCCACCGGGACCACGGCTATGCCCAGGGCGTCACCCTCAGCGGAAAGGGCCTGCGGGCCAGAGTTACCCGCATCCCCTGCTTTCACGACGAGGCGGGCGGCGCCAAGCGGGGCGACAACCTGATCACCCTGCTGGAGGCCGATGGCCTGCGACTCGCCCATCTGGGGGACCTGGGCCATATGCTCAGCCCGGAGCAGCTGGCGGCGCTGGGGCACGTGGACGTGCTGCTGATCCCTGTGGGCGGCTATTATACCATCGACGCGCATACCGCCTGGGCGCTGACGGAGGCTATCCGGCCCGCCATCACGGTGCCCATGCACTATCGGGGCGAAGGCTTCGGCTATGACGTGATCGGCCCGGTGGAGGATTTCCTGGCCCACGCGAAAAAGGTCATCCGCCTCCGCGGCAACGTCCTGGAGCCGGAAAAGGTGGAGACGCCCGCCGTCGTGCTGCTGCGCTGCCCGTCGGAAGGCTGAGAAAAAAGATGAGCAGAGCTATGGTCGACGCAGGAGCGTTATCCCCGTAAGCAGCTCGGCGATCGCCGCAGGGGCGGACAGCATCCGCCCGCAGTTTCCCGCCGTCAGATGACGGCGGGATTTTTGTATAACGCCCCCCCGCGCTAGGCGCGGGGGGCGGAAACGCTTTTAGCTATGAAAGCGAAGTATAGGAGAAAAGCGTTCTATGGGAATCGGAGACTGGAAATAGGAGCGATCCTGCGACAACTGTGCGAATGGAAAGGCGTAACGATACTTGCGGCAGAAGTATGCCCGGACCATGTGCATATGCTGCTGGAAATACCGCCAAAGATGGCAGTCTCGAGTTTTATGGGATACCTGAAAGGGAAGAGTAGCCTAATGATCTTTGAAAATGGGGGAACGCGCGGTATGCATATAGAAATCGTGAGTTCTGGTGCAAAGGCTACTACGTGGATACAGTAGGGAAAGATACAAAGAAGATAGCAATGTATATGCAAAATCAGTTAAAAGAGGACGAAATGTCCAACCAACTGACAATGGAGGATATTGACTCGTTTACGGGTAGCAAGTAACAGTCTTTTCGCGCGTGCCAGACCGTACTTTCGCCTTCAGGCGCTGCTGGTAAACAAGGGTTTTGCACGATAATGAAAAGCCACCCGCTGGGCGGGTGGGTATTTCCGGGGAGTTTTTCTTATTCCTCTGTTCCAAGCAGCTGGGTATTGTAAAAACGGGACTGCTTCTGCAGCTCCTCCGCAAAAAAGTCGTAGCCGTACGCTTCCGTCAGGGTCTCCCGGTCGGAGAACAGATTGGTGCCCAGCCCAAGCCGGTCCCCGTCGATCGTGACGCCCAGGGCCGCCAGGGTAGTGGGAAACAGGTCGAAGGTGCCGAACTGCCGGTCTTTCTCCTTCACCGGGACTGCTGCAGGGTTGATGAAGCAGTCATAGACCGAACGGGTATAGTCCGGGTCAATGCCGTCCGTGAATTCGGCGTCCATCGTAAGGTGATCCCCGCTGATGACGATGGCGGTGTTTTCGTAGAAGGGCTGCGCCTGAATCCAGGCCACAAATTCCGCCACCTGCCGGGATGAGCAGGCCAGGACGTTTGCATACTGGGATTCATAGGTATCCCCGCACAGGCTGCAGAGACAGCCGTCCGGGAAGTGGGTATCCGCAGTGAGCATGGTAAAATTGAACGGCTCGCCGGACTCCGCCAGCCGGGTCAGCTCCTCCCGAGCGAAGGAAAACAGCTTTTCGTCTTCAAAGCCCCACCACATGGCATAGTCTTCCGGCAGCCTGCCCGCTTCTTTCAGGGATGTGGTATCCAGAATCTCATAGTGTCCATGCTCGGTAAAATAGGTCTTCCGCCCGTGAAACTCGGCGTCGGAACCCACGAGAAGCTCCTGGGTATAGCCCTGTTCCTCCAGAATCTGCCCGATGGAGACGACGCCGGGGAGAAAGGCGTCCTCCGCGCCGTAGGCATCCGCCTCCAGGGAGACCTTCACCGGAACGCCCGCGGTCTGCGCCACCATGGCGGCAGCCGTCCAGGTGGTGCCGGGATAGGAAAGGGCGCCTCCCAGACCTGCGGTATGGGAGAAATTCAGATTGCTGTCGCCAAGGGATTCCAGCTCCGGAATATAACAGACCGGAGTCCCGTCTTCAGCGGTCATTTCCGCGTAGGTGCTCTCCATGGATTCCAGGAAGATATAGACCAGGTTCCGCTTCTGCTCGGGAAAGTGCAGAATGGAGGCGTCCGGCTTTACATAGTGCTCCTGAATGAAGTCCGACTCCATGGTTTTTGCCCGGATAAAGGAGTAAGCGCTTGTCTGCGCGCCGCACACAAGCAGAGAGACAAGCAGCGTCAGGGCTGTGAGCGGGAAAACGTGGCTTCTGAGCCAGGCCGTCAGGGCAGGATGGGAGCCGTGGGGCAAAGCGGCGAACGGGCTGCGCCCGGCAGAGCTGCTCTGGGTAAGCAGCCGGTAAAGCCATACCTCCAGCGCGGTCAGCCCAAGGGGGAGCAGACCGACCAGCAGGATCGCGCTGCTCATCAGGTCGTTGTTTACGCCCGTGGAGGGGGATTTCAGCTGGAACAGGAGCTGATCAAAGCTGACCTGGTCATAGTTGTACTCCAGCCAGACCGTCAGGAGAAGGAGCACGTTGGTGAAAAGCAGAAGCAGTGCGGCACTTTTTTCTTTTCTGGGATCAAAGCTTTTTTGCATACCGTTATGTTCCGATCGTGAAATTACAAAATCAGTCTTTCCGGCCTTTCCCCGGCTTCAGCTTGCAGATCAGCAGCACCAGCAGGGCCAGATAAGCCGCCGCAAGACCCAGCGTCACCCAGCAGAGCAGATCCGACTTGGGGGCCAGACCCACCAGAATCAGCACCGGCGCGCCCAGGATGATGCCGAAGCTGCTGCCTACCACCAGGTTGTTGGCGGCCGGCGTATCCAGGTTCGGGTCAATCTCACGCAGAAGCAGGACGCCGGAGCTGATGGTGCCGGTCAGCATCCCGAACATGGAGACGAGACCCTCGTAGTAATAGCCGGGATAGACCTTCCGGCACACGAAGCACAGGTGCAGCCAGGTGACGACGCCGCCCGCCGCTGCCAGCAGCAGGAAGGGGAGCCACAGCCCGCGAATGTCCTCCAGGCGGATGGACGCGATGCCGGATACAATCATAAGATCAAAGAAAAAGCCGGAGATGCGGTTGAGCAGATAGTTGTTCTGATACTGCCGCCGAATGAAGCCCCGGCGCTTGCCGCTCTCCAGCAGCATGCGCAGCAGCATGGCCAGCGCCGAGCCCAGGATGAAGTTGAAGCCCCAGAGCAGGGTGTTGACGGTGCCTGCCAGGCCGGGGGACAGGGCGGCAATCCCGCCGGTAAGCCCCCGCGTCAGAAGATAGGTGGCCAGATACACCAGCAGTACCATGGCGATCTGGACAGAAAGCTTGTCGATGGAGTCGGACACGGGCAGCTCGTTTTCGTCCTGAAAATAATCCGGCGGCAGCCGCGTCTCCGATTCCCGCCGGGCCGTGCCCAGTTTTCCCCTGCGGGAGAGCACGTTCAGAATGATCACGCCCACGACGCAGGCCACCAGATAGCCCGCCGCGGCAATGGCCAGCCCGAAGCTGCGTCCGCCCGCAAAGCCCAGAGCCTCATAGCTGGAGCCCACGTTGTTCGCCTGACCCGGTCCCTGCCCGTAGCCCATGGGGAGAAGGAGTCCGGCGGCCTTGAACAGGCCGGGGCGGAGGGTATAGCCCAGCAGCAGCGTAATCAGCAATCCGACCACCCCCTGCACCAGGTAGGTGCTGACGATGACGGCGCCGGATTTAAGCCCCGTCAGATCGCCGCCGTGCTTCCCCTTTTCGGGCGGAACCCGCAGACTCATGGCGATAAAGCCCAGGGCGATGCCGTGATACACCAGCATCTCCAGCAGCGCCTCGTCCAGGGGAACAAGGCCCGTATATTTCAGCGCCAGCAGCAGGAATCCCGCCAGAACCGCCACCGGCATCAGGCTTTTGCGGATAAAGGCCAGCTTCTGCCGCAGAAACTGGGCCAGCAGCAAAGCCCCGGCGATCAGTCCCAGCTGCAGAATCGGGTCCCACAGCGCCAGATTTGACGCGGAATAGTCCATATCAGTGCTTCTCCTTCCAGATTTCCAGGTACTTGCGGAGATTTACCCCGCCACCGGCGCGCAGCTGGTAGTATTCCCCTTGAATGCTCAGCAGCAGCAGATGGGCCTGCACCAGCGCCATGTTTTCGATTTCATCCAGGGGGAAGCGCCGCTCACCGCAGAGCAGGGCGTCCTCCCGCTGGCAAAGCTTTCCGCTGGGCAGCGGCGTTTCCCGGTGATCCGGGAACACCCGGGACAGCGCGATCCCCTCATCGGAAAACAGACAGTCTGTCTCCGGGGGAAAGGCGCGGCTTCGCAGCAGACTGCGCTGCCAGTCGTCCCACTGCGCAAGCGTCCGAAAGGGTGTGCCAGGGTCCAGAAAACCGGTCTCGGTATAGACGCGGGAGAAGCCGCAGCCGCAGAAAACCCGGTTATCCCGGCTGCGCAGGGTCCCGATCCGTCCGCAGCCGGGGCAGGCGTACAGTGCCCGCTCCAGACCCTCGGCCCGGCGCTTTCCCCGATAGGCAATCGGGTTTTGCTCCTGCCGCTCCCAGGCGTCCTCCCGGATATCCCGCTCGATGCAGGCGTTGATCTCCCGGGGCGTCATCCGGCTCAGCCGCTCGGGAGGATAGACGCCCACCGGGTGGCCGTGCACCGCGCCTCGGCGCACGCCCTTTCCCCAGCGGGGCAGGCTCAGATAGCCGCCCTCCAGACGGAAGGTCACCAGCGTGGCGCCGGAGCTTTTCGCAAGCTTCCCCGTGGCGGGGAAGATGGGCCCGCTGCGCCCGTCCCAGCACTGCTCGCCCTCTGCAAAGAGGCAGATGGAGTGCCCGGCTCTCAGATGGCGCAGGCAGGCCTTCACGGTATCCGCCCCGGAGGAGGCCTTCCGGCGCGGGATGGGCGCCACCAGGGCGTTCAGCACCCTGGTGACCGGGCCGAGACGAAACAGGTGCTCGCTGGCCACATAGTAGACCTGCTTGTCCCGCAGGCTCATGGCAACCAGCAGCGGGTCCCAGGCGCTCACATGGTTTGGGACCAGCAGAACCGGACCTTCCAGGCGCAGGTCTTCATGGCTGAGATTGAACTTCCGGCAGATCCAGCGGTGGGACAGGGCATAGAGCACCCGCCAGATTTTCTGATGCCGCTGGTAGCTGTCCACCGGGATTCCCTCCGTTTCACCGTTCATTCTGCTTTGATTTTCCAATTATAGCATGAAGCGCCCCGGCTGAAAAGATACTTTATACCCTGCAGAAAACGGAAAAGCCCGGGAGTTTTCACCCCCGGGCTTTTAGACCCTGTGATAGTGTTTACGACTCATTGCTGTATTTTCTGCGCAGGGCGCGCAGCTTGAGACCGCAGTGGACAAACAGGAACAGGTACAGCAGGAACATAAGGTCCCAGAAGAGGGCAAAGCCCCTGGGCCAGAAGCCATCGCTCCAGATGTTCCGGGCGAAGAAGTTCGGCAGAACAGCAGCGAAAAAGATAATCAGCAGGGGCAGCATCCGGGTCCGGACGATGTGTCTGACCATATCCACCCGGGAGGCGTTGTCGGAGAAAATCTCCCCGTCCTGCTCTCCGTCCATCTGCGCCGCGCTCTTGCGGAAATACAGCCAGCCCGCGCAGCGGCCGCAGTTTTCCCAGCCGTAGTCGGCGTACATCTGGAAATAGTCCCCGCTCTCCTGGTTGTTCTGGTAGTCCAGCCGGTAGATCACGTCCTCCGGCTCGCAACGCTCAAAAACATAGACGCAGGGCGGAACCATCTTCGCCAGCTTCCAGCCCTCGTTGTGTTGCCGGCGAAGCCAGCGCTCCTCATCCTCGTAATCCGCAACGGTAAAAAAGCGGAGCAGGGTTTTCTGTTCACTCATTGACGCTCTCTCCCTTACTGTTTTTATAAAGCCGCTCAATGCGGCGCAGCTCCAACTCCAGAACCTCGGCCCCCAGGGCCGTGATCTGGTACAGTTTGCGCTTCTCTTCCTCCCGTACAAAGGCAATCAGCCCGTCCTTCTCCATTTTGGAGAGGCTGCCGTACATGGTCCCCGCGCCGATTACCAGTGCGCCGCCGGTCATCTGCCGGACCTGCTGGCTGATGCCGTAGCCGTGCTGGGGCTGCTGCAGGCAATAGAGGATGTAAAAGCCGCTCTCCGTCATGGGGACGTAGATCCGTTTGATTTTGTCGTCCATAGGGCCTCCATATATTCCACTTCGATATATCGGACTTCGATATGCATTATATCGAGGCCCGATGTATTTGTCAAGAGTTTTTTCAAAGACTTGACGGGCTCCGGCAATCTTTTTATACTATTCATCACGCACACCGCGTGAGCGCGGGAGATGACATCGAAAGAGAGGAACGTACACATGCACACCTTACCAAGACAAACCCGGATTGTACTGAGTGCCCTGCTGCTTCTGGCGGCGCTGCTCTCCATTGTTGTGGCGGGACCCCGCCTCTCCGACCCGGAGACCCACGCGGAGGTCATCCGCTCTCTGGACAACAAAAAAGCCACCGTAACCGAGCTGCTGGCCGCCTCCACCTCCGCCTCCGCCCTGATCACGCTGATTCCGGACGACGCGGGGACCCCCATCGCGGAGGAACTTGCGGACCTGAGCGTATGCTTTCTGGCAGTGCTGGGAACGCTCTATCTGGAAAAATACCTGCTTCCCATTCTGGGCGGACTCTCGTTCTACGTGCTGCTTCCCCTCACCTGTGCCCTGCTGATTCTGTATCTGCTGGAGCGGAAAAAGCACGGCGCGGTCCGGCGTGCGGCACTGCGGCTGCTGGCTTTTGCCCTGGCTGCCTTTCTGGTGAGTCCCATCAGCGTCTGGGTTTCCGACCGGATTGAGACGACCTGGCAGGCCTCCATCCAGACCACGCTGGAGACTGCCGCCCAGGACCAGACGATCATGGAAACCGCCGCCGACGAGGAGAAGGGCCTGCTGGGGCATCTGCGGGATGCGGCCGGGAACCTGGTCAACGGTGCCGCCGACGCCATCAACTGGGCCAGAAACGTTCTGAACCATTTTGTGGAGGCAGTGGCCATCCTGCTTGTCACCGACTGCGTGATTCCGATCCTGGTGCTGCTGCTGTTCAGCCGACTGATCCGGTATCTCTTCAGCGCCGCGCTGACGCGTGACCTGCCCGCGCTTCCCGCGCAGCGCGCCTGGACAGACGCAGACCCGGAGGACGCCGCTTCCAACTGAGCATGTAAAAAGCAGACACCCGAAACGGGCGTCTGCTTTTTTGATAAAAAAACCAGATTCACGGATTGGCTTCAGCGCATTTCAAAATGGATGGCGGTCAGGATACCCCGGCAGTAGTCTTCCCCCTTGTCCTCGCTCAGATACAAAACCCCTGTCACCGCCAGGTCGTTGGCCCGGACCTTGTACATGCCCCGGTAGTTGAAGCCGCCCTCCTCGGCGTCCTCCCGTGCCTCATAACGCAGGCTCTCCTCTACCCAGAGCTCTGAGTCCTCCTGGGTAAACTGCAGGTACTCCCGGCTCGCCGCGTCAAACCACAGCTGGGTGACCATGGTCTGGGAGCTGACTTTGGGATCCGGCTTCAGATAGATCAGGCCTGTGGAGCGGTAGCTCTCCGGCAGCGCGTCGGGGCACAGCAGGGCCTGACGGCAGCGGGCGGGGTAATCTGCCGGTGCCAGCGCCTCATAACCGTCGGCCAGCAGCTGCCCGGTCAGCAGATCGGCAAATTCCTGCTCCGCGGGACTGAGTCCGGGGAGCGCTGCCGGAACCGGGGTGGGCGCGGGCGTCTCTGCCGGTGTGGGGACCGGCGTCTCGGAGGGGGCGGCAGGTGCCTCGGACTGGACGGGCGCCGGCGTCTCGGCGGGGGCGGCGGCAGGAGCGGCAGGAGCTCTGCCGCAGGCGCACAGCAGCAGGCACAGGGCCGCTGCCAGACATAAAAGTTCTCTCTTTTTCATGGCTTTCGTCTTTTCTCTTGCGTTTTCAGCGCTTGTTGTACCGTTCGATGGCCGCAGCCAGAACCGCCATGGCCCGCTCCAGGTCCCGGCAGTTGATGGTATAGGCCATGCGCACCTCGTTTTTGCCCTTGCCGGGCGTGGCGTAGAAGGGCTCGCCGCAGGCGAACATCACCGTGTCGCCATGGTCGTCAAAATCGCTGAGCAGCCAGTGCTGGAAGGCATCCGCGTCGTCCACGGGCAGGGCCACCATTACATAGAAAGCACCTTTTGGCTCCCGGCAGACTACGCCCGGGATCTTTTTCAGGCAGCGCATCAGGGTATCCCGGCGGCGCTTGTACTCCTCCCGGGTCTCATCGAAATAGTCGGTCGGGAGGCTGTACAGCTTTGCGGCGGCCACCTGGTCCACGGTGGGGGCGGCCAGACGGCACTGGCACCACTTCATCACCTGCGACATAAAGGCCTTGTTTTTGGAGATCACCATGCCCACCCGGGCGCCGCAGGCGGAGAAACGCTTGGACACGGAGTCGATCACGATCACGTTGTCCTGATAGTCTTTGTACTGCAGGCCGCTCATCAGCGGCTCCCCGCCGTACACAAACTCCCGGTACACCTCGTCGCAGACGATGAACAGATCGTGCTCTTTGGCAATCTGCAGCATCAGCTCCAGTTCCTCCGGCGTCAGCACCGCGCCGGTGGGGTTGCCCGGGTTGGAGATCAGAATGGCCCGGGAATGCTCGTTGATGCAGGCTTCCACCCTGGCACGCTCCGCGTAGTGATAGCCTTCCTCGGGGCTTGTGGGGATGGGCCGCACCGTGGCCCCGGCCAGGGTCACGGAGGTGTGATAGTTGGGATAAAAGGGCTCGGGCACAATCAGCTCGTCCCCGTCGTCCAGGAGCGTGGCCATGGTCATCTGCAGCGCCTCGCTGCCGCCGGTGGTGGGAAGAATATCGCCGCGCTCCAGCTCCACGCCGATGCGGGCGTAGTAGGCGCGCACCGCGTCCAGCAGCTCCGGCACGCCGCCGGAAGGCGCATAGGACAGGACCGGCTGCTCAAAGCTCTTCAGCGCGTCGTAAAAGGCGGACGGCGTGAGAATATCCGGCTGGCCGATGTTCAGGTGGTAGATGTTCAGCCCGCGGGCCAGGGCCTTGGCGGCCTCCCCGTTGAACTTGCGCATGGGCGACAGCCCGCATTTTTCCATTTTGGATGAGAACTGCATGGAAATACCCCCTTCAGGCAATAAGAATCTTCATCTTAAACTATATAGCTCAATATAGCACACTAAATGGCTAAACGCAAGCATACAGACCAAATCAATCCGATCCGGAGGGAGAAAGGGCAGCTGCGGAAAGCCCGGGCTTGTCTCCGGCGGCGGAACGTGCTACAATCAACCGGACAACAATATAAAAATATGAGGAAAGACACAATGAGCGACAACTTTTTTGCCTATATCTCCCGTATGCGCTACATCGGCCGCTGGAGCCTGATGCGCAACTCCCTGCCTGAGAACATTCAGGAGCACAGCCATATGGTGGCGGTGCTGGCCCATGCCCTGGGCGTGATCCGCCGGGACGTGTTCGGCGTCCCCTGCGACCCCAACGAGGCCGCGGCAGTGGCCCTGTTCCACGACAGCAGCGAGATTCTCACCGGCGACCTGCCTACCCCCATCAAATACCACAGCCGGGAAATCCGGGGCGCCTACAGCCAGGTGGAGGCACTGGCCTGCGAAAAGCTGCTGGCCACCCTGCCGGAGGCGCTGCGCCCGGCCTACGAGCAGCTGCTCACGGGAGAGACCCAGGCGCGGCTGCACGACCTGGTAAAGGCCGCGGACAAGCTCTCCGCCTATATCAAGTGCATCGAGGAGCGCAAGGCAGGCAACAACGAGTTCCTCTCCGCCGAGGCCCAGACCCGGCGGCTGCTGGAGGCCAGCCCCCTGCCGGAGGTGGCCTATTTCCTGGAGCACTTCATCCCGGCCTTTGAGAAGAACCTGGACGAGCTGGGAACCATCGAGGAAGGAGAGAACTGACATGGAGCAGAAAAAGCTGGATCGAATCAACGAGCTGGCCCGCCTGGCAAGGGAGCGGGAGCTGAGCGGGGAAGAACTGGCCGAGCGGGACGCGCTGCGCCGGGAATACATCGCCGAGTGGCGGCAGAGCACCATCGCGGTGCTGGAGAACACCTATATCCAGACCCCGGACGGGAAGAAGCACAAGCTGCAGAAAAAGGGCACGCTGCCGTCCTGAACGGAAAAGGAGAGGCGCCATGACAAAAATGATTCTCCTGGTGGGCAATTACGGCTCCGGCAAGACGGAGCTTGCGGTGAACCTGGCGGTGCGCGGCGCCGGCGAAGGACGCCGCACCCTGGTCATCGACCTGGACAAGGTCAACGACTATTTCCGCATGTCCGACCGGGTGGCGCTTCTGGCGGAAAAGCAGATCAGCCTGGTCTCGCCCACCTTTGCGGGAAAAGGCATCACGCCCAGCAGCATGTCCGCCGCCGTGGCCTCCGCCTTTACCGACGGCTGGGACCTGGTGGTGTTCGACGTGGGCGGCGATTCAGCCGGGGCCCTGTCCCTGGGCCGGTATCATCAGGATTTCGCGGACTTCAGGGGAGAGCTGTGCGTCTACGACGTGGTGAACGTGTTCCGGCCCATGTCCGAGACGCCGGAGAAGATCCTCCGGCTGAAGGAAGACATCGAGGGCTTTGCCCGGCAGAAGGTCACCGGCTTTGTCAACAACTCCAATCTTCTGAATTACGCCAGCGCGGAGGACCTGCGCCGGGGCTATGAGGTGGTACGGGGCGCGTCTCTGCTCTCCGGCATTCCGGTGGCGCATACCACGGGGCGCCGGGAATTCCTGGAGGAATTTCTCGCCGACGGGCGGGATCCGGCCTATATCGGTCAGCCCATTCCGCTGGAGACCTATATGCACCGCAGCTGGGAGGCTTTCACCGGCGGGGGATTTTGATTCCAAGCCGGACGGATGTACGGCTTTTCCCGCTTTTTTGGGGGAAAACGGGCTGACAAGGTGACGGAAAACGCGAAATGAGCCCACCGGGATGGAGATTGTGCCCAGAACCATAAAGATAAAATAAAAATGATTTGTAAATATTGACAAGCATTCGGGGAAAACGGTATAATTGCTATAAGCCCCCATGCCGGCCCGTACAAAAGAGAAACTCGTAAAAAGGCTTAAGCCTTTTTCTTTCCGCGCTGCAGAAAGAATGGGCCTTCCCAAAGGTGATAAGCAGGTTTCCTGCAAAACACATATCACAATTTTTACAGGAGGAATCAACTATGAAAAAGATCCTGGCACTGGTTCTGGCGCTGGTGATGGTGTTCGCTCTGGCCGGCACCGCCGCCGCCGAGTGGGCTCCCGACGGTCCCGTCACCCTGATTATCGCCTACAAAGCCGGCAACGGCACCGACATTACCGGCCGTATCCTCGCCCAGTATGCCGAGAAGTATATCGGGCAGACCATCGTCGTTGAGAACGTGGACGGCGGCAAGGGCGCCATCGGCTGGTCTCAGCTGGCCAAGGCGGATCCCGACGGCATGACCATCGGCTTCATCAACCTGCCCAACATGTTCAGCGCAATCACTCCCGACGTTGGCTTCGACACCAGCAGCTTCGCCCCCATCTGCAACCACGTGACCGAGACCTCCGTGGTTATCGTCCGCGCGGACGATGAGCGCTTCCCCGATCTGGAGTCTCTGGTGACCTATGGCCGTGAGCATGAATATGAGCTTGTCGCCGCCACCAATGGCTCAAAGGCCTCCAACCACATCGGCGCTCAAGCCTTCGCCAACTCCGCTGGATTCTTCTACACCGACGTCCCCAAGGGCAACACCAACGAGCAGACCACTTCTCTGCTGGGCGAAGAGTCCGACTTTATTGTGGTCAAGGTCGCTGACCTGACCAGCCTGGGTGATTCCGTCCGCGTCCTCGGCGTCTTTGCGGAAGAGCGCCTTGCGGAGTTCCCCGACGTTCCGACCCTGGGTGAGCTTGGCTATTATGATCAGTGGCTCGGTTCCTCCCGCTGCGTTGTTGCGCCCGCCGGCGTGAGCGAAGAAGTGATCGCCTTCTACGAGGCCGCTTTCAAGGCCACCATGGAAGATCCCGAGTATCTGGAGGCTGCCGCCAGCTTTGCGACTGATTACAAGGATGCGGAAGCGACCGCCGCTCTGATTCAGCAGCAGGAAGAATTCGCCAATAGCCTGGACGAGGATTTCTGGGGTCCGGAATACTAAAACGGAGATCTTGAACAATAACGTAACGGAAAACGGGGAAAGGGCAGGTCAAAACCTGTCCTTTTCTCGAAATAATGAAGGAGGGACCCTCCCTTGAAAATGCAGAAGTCCGACATCGGTGTTGTCGCGGCCTTTTATGCAATCAGTGCATTCTTTTATGCGCAAACCGTTAAACTGAAAGCGAGCATACAGACCTATCCGAAATTTATCGTCTTCATTCTTTTCGGACTCACGACCCTGTACCTGATTCAGATGATCGTGAACGCCAAGCGCTACGGTGTGGCGGAGAAGAACGAGAGCTTCAAGGACTTCCAGCCGAAGCAGTTTTTCGTCTGCCTTCTGCTTACCGTTCTGTATCTGCTGGCGGTCCATTATATCGGCTTTTACGTCTCCACGCTTGTATTCCTGGTGGCATCCCTTCTGTTCCTGAAAGTGAAACCAATCCCGACTGCCATTGCGACGGTCGCGATTCTCCTGCTGGTGTACCTGGCCTTCACGCTGTTTCTTAAGGTCAAGCTGCCCAGAGGCATCCTGTTTTAAGGAGGGCGCGCATCATGCTTGAAACATTAAGCATAATGGGCAACGGCTTTATCAACGCCCTGTCCCCGATCAATCTTCTGATGATGGTTGCCGGAACCGCAATGGGCATCATGATCGGCTGCCTTCCCGGCCTGTCGGCTGCCATGGGCGTTGCGCTGATGCTGCCCATGACCTTTACCATGAAGGCAGAGACCGGCCTGATCGTCCTGGGCGCCATCTACTGCGGCGCCATCTTCGGCGGCTCCATTTCCGCCATCCTGATCCATACGCCGGGCACCCCGGCCTCCGCGGCCACCGCCATCGAGGGCTATCAGATGACCCTGCGGGGCAAGGCGGGCAAGGCGCTGTTTACCGCCTGCTACGCCTCCTTCTGGGGCGGCCTCTTAAGCTGCATCTCCCTGTATTTCTTTGCCCCGCTGCTGGCCAAGCTGACGCTGAAGTTCCAGTCGGCTGAGTACTTCTGGCTGTCCATCTTCGGCCTGACCATCATCGCGGGCGTCTCGTCCAAATCCATCGTCAAGGGCCTGATGTCCGGCGCCCTGGGTCTGCTTCTGTCCACCATCGGGCTTGACCCGGTTTCCGGCCTTCCCCGCTTCATGTTCGGAAACGTTTACTTTGCCGAGGGCATCAACACCACCTGCGCGCTGATCGGTCTGTTCTCCATGTCCCAGGTCTTCATCCTGGCGGAGAAAAAGATCAAGGAGCGGGCCCAGGCCACCAAGGTCACCGACAAGATGAGCCTGACCCGGGAAGAGAGAAAGCAGATTCGTCCCACCATTATCCGTTCCTGGATCATCGGCAACCTGATCGGCATCCTGCCCGGCGCCGGCGCCTCCATCGCCTGCTTCCTGGGCTACAATACCTCCCGCCAGTTCTCCAAGCACAAGGAACAGTTCGGCAAGGGCTCCATCGAGGGCGTGGCCGGCTCTGAGGCGGCCAACAACGCCGTCACCGGCGGCTCCCTGATCCCCACGCTGACCCTGGGCATCCCAGGCGAGAGCGTTACCGCGGTGCTGATGGGCGGCCTGATTATCCAGGGCCTCGCTCCGGGACCGTCTCTGTTCAATGCAGAGAACGCCCCCATGACCTATACCTTCTTCGCGGGCTTTGTGCTGGTGCAGTTCTTCATGCTGGGCATCGGCCTGCTGGGCTGCCGGGGCTTTGCCCAGATCTCCCGCCTGTCTGACGCCATCCTGATCCCCTGCGTGACGGTGCTGTGCTTCGTGGGCTCCTACGCCATCCACAAGAATATCATGGATATCGTCGTCATGCTCTCCTTCGGTGCGCTGGGCTATCTGATGCGCAAGCTGGACCTGAACACCGCCGCCGTAGTGCTGGCGCTGATTCTGGGACCCATCGGTGAGAAGGGACTGCGCAACGCTCTGCGAATCTCCCGCGGCAATCCGGCAATTCTGTTCAAGTCCACGGTCAGTTGGGTGCTGATTGTGCTGTGCATCGTGGGCATCCTCTCCCCGATCTTTATGAACCGGCTGGAGAAGAAGGCCGAGAAGGAAGCAGCCGCGAACACCGGCGCGGACGTGGAGAAGCTCACCGAGGAAGATTCTGTCTGATCGTTTTCTGAAATTAGGAGGTATTTCCGCCGTGAAGAAAAAAATGAAAAAATTGATCCGCAAGGTAAAACGGAAAGTGATTCTGTCGGCACTGGGCCTGGCGACCTTTGGGCTGGGCTTTGTGGCCTTCAAGAACCGCAAGGTGATTTTCAGAATCGTCAAGGGCAGCAAGCTGCTCAAGAGGATGAAAAACCGCCAGCCGAAAAAAGCCTGATATCCGCTAAGAAAGCTCAAGGACCTGGGACGAAAGTCACAGGTCCTCAGACTGTAGACAGACTTGACTTCAGAAAAAAGCCTCGCAGAGTTTTTCGCCTGGTCAGGCGAAAAATCAATTGGAATCGTTTTTTCCGGGGACATGCGCCTCGGAAAAAACACTTCTCAGCCTGCAAGTGTGCGAGCGCCTCGCGCGAGTGCGCGCAGCAGGCTGCAACCACCTCTGTCGGCAAAGCCTTTCGGCTTTGTCGACAGCTCAAGGACCTGTGACGAAAGTCACAGGTCCTTCATGTTTTCCAGCACCGCTTCGGCGCAGCGCATGCCGTCCACCGCCGCGGAGGAAATCCCGCCGGCGTAGCCGGCGCCTTCTCCGCAGGGGTAAAGGCCGCTTACGGCGCTCTGCCGCCCCGCGTCCCGCAGAATCCGGACCGGGGAGGAGGAGCGGGTTTCCGGCGCGGTGAGCACCGCCTCCGCATCGTCGAAGCCCTTGAGCTTTTTGCCGAGAGCGGGCAGCGCCTGCTCCAGAACGCGGGTGATGCGCCGGGGCAGCAGCTCATGCAGCTCGCACCAGGTCACGCCCGGACGGTAGCTGGGCCGCACCCGGCCGGGGCCGACGCTGGGCCGACCGGCCAGGAAGTCCCCGGCCAGCTGGGCGGGTGCCCGATAGGCTCCGCCGCCCAGGCGGAAGGCCTTCTGCTCCAGCTCCCGCTGCCAGTACATGCCCGCCAGAACCTCCCGACCCGCGGGGGCGGGGGGAAAATCCTCCGGGTGCAGGGTAACCAGCAGGGCGGCGTTGGCGTTTTCCCCGTCCCGGCGGGACTCGCTCATGCCGTTGGTGACCACGCCGCCCGCCTCCGAGGCGGCGGCAAAAACCTGCCCGCCCGGGCACATGCAGAAGCTGTAGGCGCTGCTGCCGTCGGGCAGGTGTACGTTCAGCGAATAGTCCGCCGGGGGCAGAGGCCCGCGCTCCCGGCCGTACTGGGCCCGGTCAATGTCCGACTGCAGGTGTTCGATGCGAACGCCCATGGAAAAGGGCTTGGGCTCCATGGGCACGCCCTGGGCGTGCAGGGCCTCGAAGCTGTCCCGGGCCGAGTGGCCGATGGCCAGAATCACCCGGGAGCAGGGAAGCTCATAGCACTGCGCCCCCTCCCGCACCAGCAGGCCGACCACCGCCCCGTTCCGGAGAATCAGCCGCTCCATCCGGGCGCCGAAGCGGATTTCCCCGCCCAGGCTGAGAATCTCCTGCCGGAGGTTCCGCACCACGTCCACCAGAACGTCGGTGCCGATGTGGGGCTTTGCGTCCCAGCACACGCTCTCCGGCGCCCCGTGGGCGGCAAACTCCCGCAGCACCCAGGAAAGCCGCGGGTCGTGGATGCCGGTGTTCAGCTTCCCGTCGGAGAAGGTACCGGCACCGCCCTCCCCGAACTGCACGTTGCTCTCTTCGTCCAGAACGCCCCCGGCCCGGAGCCGCTCCACCGCCTCCTGCCGCTTTTCCACGCACTGCCCCCGCTCCAGCACTAGGGGCCTTGCCCCGGCGCGGGAGAGCACCAGCGCGGCGAACATGCCCGCCGGGCCGAAGCCCACCACCACCGGCCGCTCCCCGGCCGTGACGTGGGGGATGAGGTAGTCCGGCTGGGTGTACAGGCTCAGGTCCTTGTCGTGCAGCCGTGCCAGAAGCGCCGCCTCGTCCCCGGGGACGGAAACGGCCACGGCGCAGCTGTAATGAATGTCGTCCTTCTTTCTGGCGTCCAGGGACTTTTTGACCAGGTGCAGCCGGTCCAGCTGCCCACGGCCCAGTCTCAGTTTTTTCGCCGCCCGTATGCGGAGCAGCTCCGGCGCCTCCTCCGGGGCCAGGCGCAGATTGCGAATCAGAATCATCGGCCCAGCCTCCCGGCCAGGCGGCCGCTTGCCCAGGCCCACTGGAGGTTATAGCCGCCGCAGTCCCCGTCGACGTCCAGAAGTTCCCCGCAGGCGAAAAGCCCGGGGCAGAACCAGCTCTCCAGCGTCTCGGGGTTGAAGCCGGAGGTTCGGATGCCGCCGGCGGTCACCTGGGCGTTGTCAAAGCCTTCGGTGCCCGTGACCTTCAGGGTGAAATCCGTGCAGGCCAGAGACAGACGGCGCAGGTCCCCGTCGCTGAGGGCGGAGACGGGGGCGTTCCCGTCCAGCGCCGCGTACTTTACCAGCATCCGGCCCAGACGGTTGTGGACCATGCCCGTCAGAAGCTCGCCTGCGGGCAGCGCGGCAAAGAGTGTCCGGCGCTTTCGCAGCAGCGATTCCGCCTCCTCTGCCGACATGGGCAGAAAGCAGCAGTGGACGCACATTCCCTCCCCGCCGGTGGCGGCGACGCGGGAGATGTCGAAGGCGGCGGGACCGGAGACACCGGTCTCGGTAAACTGCAGCTCGCCCCGGCTTTCGGCCAGAAGCGCGCCGCCTCCGGTCAGGCAC